>NZ_JBQYLH010000029.1:0-33015 GCF_052677165.1 Sunxiuqinia sp. sy24 | reverse complement strand
ATATTGAAACAAAACTCACTGAACGACCAGAAGCAGGGCAATTGAGAAATTCAATAATTGAATACTTGATTAGTGATGAATTCAAGCCGACACAACAGGTTGACTTACTGGAAATAAAATCATTGTTTAAATAGTTGTTGTTCCAATGAAAGTAAGATTAACGGCAAATGGTCAGCATAGCGAATGGATGGTAAATGTTTCAGTTGCCCCACCTTCCTTTAATTGCGAATAGATAGTGTTTGTAATTGGTAGAATATCAGGGATTATATTGAGCTTTGCTAAGCTGTTTTAGAAAAACATTCTTTCTAACCTTTTCCGCCTTCTCCCAGCTCTGGGATCCGGTTTTCCAAACTATTTATTAGCAACACGGTTTAAAACTTCCCATTGTCAACTGCAAAAGCGCCCAAAGCCCTATTTAATTAGGCTTTGGGCGCTTTATGTATTAAGGGTAGTGCCATCTTCTTTTGTAAGATGGCTTTCATCTTTTAGAAGATGTCCGCTGTGGGGAAGGCGAATAGCATTCGCTGATGGAAGGTTAAAAAAATTATTGTATAACTATTATTCATATTGGGCAAACTGTCTTAGGGCATTCAAAACTGATAATGAAATCTTGAGACGGCACGGGATTAAGGGCTAGACCTATCTGGCAATCTGAAATCTGAAAATAGAATGAGTTATTTTAATGATTTTGGCTAGCTTTAAAGCATCTAAATAGACACTTAATTACTACTAAAACTATGGATTTTAAAACGCTCATTGGTCTGTCTGGCCTGTCTTGCCTTTGCTTTTCACATTCAACAGCACAGGAAAATACCTTGAAGCAACGTCCCAATTTCATTCTGATTGTAGCTGACGATTTGGGCTATGGTGATTTGGGATTTACCGGAAGCACGCAGATTAAAACGCCCAATATTGATCGTTTGGCAGCCAACGGGGCTGTCTTCTCGCAGGGCTATGTTTCATCGCCGGTTTGTAGTCCTTCGCGGGCAGGAATATTAACCGGGAGAAACCAGGTCTCGTTTGGACACGACAATAATATTGGAGACAATCAGCCCGGTTTTGATGAGACGTTTTTGGGATTGCCTTTAAGCGAAAAGACCATTGCCGATCGCTTACATACCTTGGGGTATGTCAATGGCCTGGTGGGGAAATGGCACCTCGGCGATCAGCCTCATTTCCACCCATTAAAACGAGGCTTCGACGAATTTTGGGGCTATACCGGAGGCGGTCATGATTACTTCACTTCAGAACCGGATGGACGAGGCTATAAAAGCCCGATTGAATGTAATTATAAAGAACCATCAGCAATTACCTACATTACGGACGACAAGGGAGCTGAATGTGTTGATTTTATCGGACGTCATAAGGACGAACCCTTTTTTCTGTTTGCTTCGTTTAATGCACCCCATACGCCCATGCAGGCTACCAAAGTCGATTTGGAATTGTATCAACACATTGAAAATCAGAAGCGGCGAACCTATTGTGCCATGGTACATCGCCTGGATGTAAATGTGGGACGAATTATGGATGCTGTTGAGGAAAACGGAATAGCCGATAATACCTTGATTGTTTTCATTAGCGACAATGGAGGACCAACCAATTCCAATGCTTCAATCAATGCCCCATTTAACGGGCAAAAAGGAATCTTACTGGAAGGCGGTATCCGAACCCCATTTATTATGAACTGGAAAAATGTTATTCCTGAAGGAACTGTTTCAGCAGATCCTGTTATTTCGCTGGATTTAGCTCCTACTTTTTTTGAATTGGCAAGCGGCAAAACTACGGAGGAAGATCAATTTGATGGTGTTAATCTTTTGCCATACATCAACGGTGAGATTGATGGGAAACCGCACGATTCTTTTAACTGGCGGTTCACTATAAGTGCTGTTATTCGGGAAGGAGATTGGAAGCTGATTCGACTGCCTGATCGTTTTCCCGTTTTGTACAATTTGAAAGAGGACTTATCCGAGCAGCATGACCTTGCCCTTGAAAATATCGAATTGACAAAGGCCTTATTGAAAAAACTAGGAACCTGGGATATTGCTCAACCGCATCCTGTATTTTTGGAAGGAGCTGAGTGGCGAGCGAATCAACTAAACTTATACGATAGAACTTACCAGTTAAGTCAACCAGAATAAAAAAGCCTAATATTTTTCTAAATTTGACAGATGGAAATTTCGCCGGATAAACTCCAAAAACTTGCAAAAGGAATTCGTGGAGGTGAGATCAAAGCTTTTGATGAGCTCTACGAGCACTATAGCCAGCGGTTGTATGGCTTTGCATTTTCAATGTTGAAAAACAAGGAGGATTCGAAAGAAATTGTGCAAGACACCTTCTTGAAAATTTGGAGTAGACGAGCTGAAATTGATACTTCGCATTCATTAAAATCATTTCTGTTTACGATCTCCCATAACCTAATTATTGACCTTTTTCGCAAAAGGGCAAAAGAAACGGAATTTCAGTCTTACCTGAAATATTATTTTAGTCAGAACAACTCTGAGTCAGCAATCATGGTCGAGTTTCAGGAGTTGAATGAGGAAGTTCAGCGCTTAATTGCCGAGTTGCCTGAAAAACGTCGGCAGATTTATAAGATGAGCAGGGAAGATGGGCTAAGCCACAAGGAAATAGCATCCAAGTTGGGGCTAAGTACTAAAACGGTTGAAAACCAAATCAATTTGACCTTAAGGCATCTTCGTGCTCATATCGATTCCAATAGTCTATTGGTGTTACTTTTTATGGCTTTATTTGGTTGATAGTCAGTTTTCGGTTTTCAGATAGTATCGTCATCACGAGTGAAACGAAGTGATCTGTCAATGGAGAGGGTTTAGCTTCCAAGTTTACAATTGTCCGAAAATCTAATGTCTAACAGCTATTGTCTTCTTGTCTTGACATCTAATTTCAGAAGTTTCAAAAAAAAATAATTTCTTTTGGGGGGTAGTCAACGTTTTTGCGTAATGCTTTTGACCGGGCTTAGAATGAAGATGTAAAGTAATAGCAGTATGCCGGAAACGAGTTGGATAAAAGCATTTAGCAAGAAGAAGGTTTTTGAAGACAATACATCGATAAAAAAGTTTGCCACAGACGATCACAAATAAATTTTGACCATGAAGAAAAAAGATGAAATAACAACTTTAATTCAGAAATATCTGGAAGACAGCTGCAGCAGTGAAGAACTGGACGAGCTTTTTCATCTTTTAAATAAAGATGGGGATCATCAACAAGTTGAAGGCGCGCTTTATGCGTATTGGAAAAATAAATCGACCTATAAAAATGAAATGGAAAAAGAAGAACTGGATGAGATGTTATCGTTTATCCATCAGCAGATGATTCCGGCAAAAAACCGCTCTAAAACACCCATTTTAAAAAGCCTGAAAAATCATTTTGTGCGGGCTGCAGCCATTTTATTTATTCCCTTATTGCTTGGAACACTTTGGCTGACAGTGGATAAGTTGCAAGATAAGCAAGCCGCAACCATGGTTGAACTGGCAACGCCTTTGGGATCAAAGATTAAAACAACCTTGCCTGATGGAACCGAAGTGTGGCAAAATGCAGGAACCATATTGCGGTACCCGAGCTATTTCTCCGGGAAAAATCGCGAAGTTGAGTTGATTGGAGAAGCTTACTTTCATGTTGTCTCAGACAAAAACAATCCGTTTTATGTGCAAACAAGAGCCGGAAAGGTGAAAGTGACCGGAACACGATTTAACCTATCTGCTTATGAAGATGATGCTTATTCATCGGTAGTCTTGGAGGAAGGAGAAGTTGTTTTCCTTCCGGAGAAAGGGAAGGAGGTTCGCTTACTGCCAACCGAAAAGCTTATTTATACGAAACAAACGGGAGAGTTACTAAAACAAAAAGTGGATGTGGAGAAATACACTGCCTGGACCGAAGGAAAACTGATTTTTAGAAATGATCCTTTAGTGGATGTTTTGCAACGATTGGAACGCTGGTTTCATGCAGATATTGAGTTGTTGGATCCCGATGGTAGCCTGGCAAAGCACACGTTTACACTAACCATTGAGCATGAAACTTTGCCACAGGTATTGGATTATATCACGCAAGCTGCTGATTTGAATCTGGAGAATAAACGAATAAAATCCACAGATGATACATCAATACATAATGTGCAATATCAAATATCAAAACATAAAAACTAGAAGCCTATGTAAATACGGAAAAGAATGAAAAACTAAGAAGGAGGATGCTGGAACATCCCCCTCGCAATTAGTTAATTAAACAATCTTCTGGATAAAAATTGTAAAATTCTAACGATCACAAAATTATGAAAAAAAATCGAAACCGGTTTGGCTTAGCTGTGCCTATTTGCCAAGTCCGAAAAATTACACGGATTATGAAACTAATCGTATTATTAATGACTATTTTAATTAGTCAGACTTTTGCGATCAGTAGCTATTCGCAAGATAAGCTGCTCTCATTAAGGCTGACTAATTCAACGGTAAAAGATGCTTTAATCGAAATTGAAAAAAGCAGTGAGTTTTATTTTTTGTACAGCAACCTTCTTGTTGATGTTGACCGAAAGATAAATGTTGATTTGGATAATAAGAAAATAGAGGAGGTGTTAACCGATATTTTTCAGGGAACAGAAACGGTTTTTGTTATAAATGATCGGCAAATCATTCTCAAACCTGATTCGAAAAATGCCGATTGGCTTGGTATGCAACAGAAGCGAAAGATTTCCGGAACCATTACAGACTCATCTGGGCAGCCACTTCCTGGGGTAACTGTGCTGGTGAAAGGAACCACTCAGGGAACAGTTACCGATTTTGATGGGAATTATTCGATTGATGATGTTTCTGTTAGTGGGACTTTAGTATTTTCTTTTGTTGGTATGCGAACTCAGGAAGTTGTTGTTGGTAATCAGTCAACAATTAACGTGACAATGGACGATGATGCTATTGGTTTGGAAGAAGTAGTTGCGGTTGGTTACGGTACCCAAAAAAAAGTAAGTTTAACAGGTTCCGTTACCCAAATTAATAGTGATGAATTAACAGTAGCCCCTGTTGGTAATGCCGCTATTGCTATTGCCGGAAGAATGCCAGGAGTGATTACAAAACAGACTTCAGGTATGCCGGGTAGCGATAATGTTAATATTTCGGTTCGAGGATTCGGTACTCCGTTGGTATTGGTAGATGGTATTGAAACCAGTTTCAATCGGATTGATCCGAACGAAATTGAATCGATTACGGTTTTAAAAGATGCTGCTGCGGCTATTTATGGTTCAAGAGCAGGAAACGGTGTTGTTTTAGTTACTACTAAGCGTGGTAAAATGGGAAAACCTGTTATTGAATTTAAGAACAGTTATTCACTACAACGCCCGGTGGTTAACCCTAATTATGTCGATGCGGGTAGTTTTGCCGAGATGTGGCGAGAAGCAAACCTAGCAGATGGTATTGATCCATTGATAAGTGTTGGCGGGCAATTGGTCCCTCTTACTCCAGAGGTTGTGGATAATTTTAAAAATGGAGCTCCCGGTTATTACAATACCGATTGGGCTGAAGTATTGTTTAGGGATGATGCTCCAATGATTGAGAATAACCTATCAGTAAGAGGGGGGAGTGAAAAGATTAAATTCTTTACCTCTTTAGGGCATTTTGATCAACGAAGTATTCTTGCTTCTGATGATGTGTCATTCAAACGCTACAGTGCAAGAGCCAATATTGATGCAGAAATAGCTGAGAGCCTGACATACACACTCGATCTGGCTTATAGAAACGAGTTCAGAGACCGATTGGCTCTTCCTGTTGCTGATATTTTTAATGGATTAGATTTTGCACAACCTATTTATCCTTATGTGCCAGGCGATGAGATGGCTTCCTATCATGGAAATGACCAGACATCTATTGATGGTTTTTCTGAAAGAAACATATCTGGATTTGAAGAAATAACTAATGATATTTTTAGTGGAAACATGAGTCTTAAATATGATTTGTCATTTATCAAAGGCTTGTCGTTGAAAGCAAAATTATCGTATCTGTATAATGGTCAATTTAATAAGCGTAGAGGTTTGAAGTTTGATATTTATACGCTTGATGGTGAGGGGATTCCGTTCGTTTTGCACAGTAGAGAAACAGACGGAGGGAGTTTGACAGAAAAATTTAATAAGTATATCCAGATTTATCCCCTAATCTCAGCTGAGTATGATGCTGATATTGATGAGAATAACAAGATAAATGCGATGTTGCTTGCCGAGCAAATTGACAATCGTAGTGTGTATTTTAGTGGCTACAGGGGGCAGTTTCTTTCAAAAGAATTGAATGAGTTTTTTGCAGGGAGCGAAACAGGACAGAATGTCTCTGGAGGTTCAAGTGAAACTGCGCGTCGGAGTTATGCAGGTCGTTTAAATTATAGCTACAAAGATAAATACCTGTTATCAGGGACTTTTCGCTTTGATGCTAGTTCTAAATTTCCTTCAGACAGCCGTTGGGGATTCTTTCCAAGTGTATCGGCAGGGTGGCGAATTAGTGAAGAGCCTTTTTTCAATACAGATGTTGTAAATAATTTGAAATTGAGAGGATCCTACTCAGAAGCAGGGGTCGATAATATCGATAATGCTTTTCAACATCTTATTGGTTTTAATGTACAGGGAGGAGATCCATTCCTGTTTGGAAATAATGAGGCGTATGCTCGAATAAGAGCCACCGGTTTACCAAACCCTAATGCAACCTGGGAAAATGTGACGACCTATAATTTAGGTGTCGATGTTTCACTTTTGAACAGTAAGGTTGTTTTTGAAGGGAATGTTTTCTATCGAGAGAGGGAAGGTATTTTGGCAAATTCAACTGCCCAGATCCCAAGTACATTCGGACTTTCTTTACCGCAAGAAAATATAAACAGTCAGAATAACCGAGGCTATGATGCAACGTTAACCTATCAAGGGGAAACAGGAAAGTTCAGGTACACTATCTCAGGCAACCTTACATTTAGTCGGGCAAAATGGGATCATTATGAAGAAGAAGAATACACTGATCCTGATCAAATTCGAATTTATCAAAGATCTGGGCAATGGACCAACCGTATATTCGGTTACTTGACCGATGGTTTCTTTAATTCTCAAGCGGAAATTGAAGCACTTCCTTACGATCAGGACCAACATGGTAACTCGACTCTGAAACCGGGAGACATTATCTACAAAGACGTAAATGATGATGGTGAAGTTGATTTCAGGGATCAGGTTGAGCTGGGATATGGTAGTTTCCCGGATATGTCTTATGGACTAAGGTTAGCTGGGACTTATAAGAATTTTAGTGCTGATATGCTATGGCAGGGAGCTAGTCGTTTTAATATGTCTATTACCAGTGCTGCACGTAGTCCATTTTTAAACAACGGTGTAGTCCCTCAAAAATTCTATGAGAAATACAGGTGGACACCTGATGATCCAGCCAATCCAACTAAAAACATTAATCCTGATGCTGAATTACCAGGAATCCATTCTAATGGTCTAATGGGCAACAATACTAAGATGTCAGATTTATGGCTGAAGGATGGGACTTATCTCAGATTGAAAAGCCTCAGTGTTTCGTATAAAATTCCAACCCGGTTAATCGAGGGTGTTCTTGAAGGGGCTTCAGTCTTTGTTAGTGGTACAAACTTACTTACATTAAGTAAGCTTGGTATTTATAAAGATAGTTTTGATCCAGAGTTTTCAGGTGTTGGTACCACTACTTTGGTCTTTCCAAACCAACGATCGATTACCGTAGGGTTGAATATCGTATTATAGGGTTTTATTTATAAAATGTAAAAAAAATGAAAAAAATAACAGATATAATTTTATTTGGCTTATTCTCGCTGCTATTTGTAAACTGTAGTGATGATTTTCTGGATAAGTCACCCAAAAGTTTGATTTCTGAGGTAGATGTTTTTAAAGACCCCAATCTTGTTGATGCACTTCTTGCCGATTTGTATAGTCGTACGAGTTTTCAATATCAGGGTGGTTCAAATCATAATTTAGGTGCCTGGTGGCAGATAGGTGGAGAGGCCAGAGTGTTTGGCCCCTGGCAGGATCCTTGGCAGATCACTTATAATCTGCCGGATGAAAATGGATCAAGAAAATATGATTATTGGGTTTATGGAAACATTAGAGCCTACAATGACTTTATACAAAAAATCGAATCCAATGAAATTCTTGACCCCGAGATTATAAAGATTAAGTCGGCAGAAGCTAAGTTTCTTCGAGCGTGGTGTTATTTTGAGATGGTTCGTCGTTTTGGCGGTGTCCCTTTAATTCTAGCCCCCCAAGACAAAGATGTGGATGATTTGTTTGTTGCAAGGAACAGTGAAAAGGAGATCTATGATTATCTTGATACTGAATTGGAAGCAATTGCTGAAGCATTGCCTGAGGAAACAGAAGCTGGTCGTGTAAATAAATACGCTGCGTATGCATTTAAAAGTCGTGTAATGCTCTATGCTGCAAGTGTTGGAGAATTTGATGGAAGAGTTCAACTAGATGGATTGCTGGGAATGAATTCAGCTGAGGCGGACGAATACTGGCAAAAAGCGTATAATGCAGCCCAAACCGTTATTTCAAGTGGAAAATATGCTCTGTACAACAAAACTTCCGATCCGGTGCAGAACTACATTGATTTATTTTTGGATGAAAGTGATAATCCTGAATCAATTTTCTCTGTTCTATTCGATGGTGCTGCCGGTAAAGGACATATGTATGATAATATAGGTCAGCCTATGGGGTTTGCTTCATGGAACTCCAATTATAACCCATATTTGGAAATGGTGGAATATTTTGATTTTGTTGATGGAAGATCTGGTATGATTGACCGCACCAAATTCAACGGGGAAAACCATTGGGATATTCACGACTTGTTTGGAAAACGTGATCCTCGCTTCAGGGCTTCAGTCTTTTATCCTGAAAGTCAATTTCAGGGGCAAACAGTTTGGATGCACCAAAAGTCTATCGGTACCCGACCAGAAGATTCAGAGGTTCCAACTGCCGGTCCAAACCGGAACTGGCAGCGTACCGGATTTATTACCCGTAAAAGAATTGACGAAAATCATGTAAATCCGATTGCAGGCTATAGTAGCACCGATTATCATGTTTTCAGGTATGCTGAAGTACTTCTTAACAAAGCTGAAGCAGCATTCTATCTAAACAAGTCCGGAGAGGCACTTGCGTTGGTGAACGAAGTACGTGCACGTGCAGGTATGTTCCCAATAACAGAAATCACGGAAGAATTAATTCGTAAGGAGCGTCAGGTGGAGTTGGTTTTTGAAGACCAGCGCTTTTGGGATTTAAGAAGATGGAGAACTGCTTATGATGAATTAAATCGAGTTTATAAGGGATTAGTATTCACCTATGATTTTGATGCCACTGATGGTGAAAACTACATTGTAACAGTCAAAAATGCAGATGGATCTGATCCTCATATTTTCGAAGAACGTTTTTATTATTTCCCATTTGGTTTAGGGCGAATTTCTGATAATCCAAACCTTGTGGAAAATCCTGGCTATTAGTAATCATATTGATTGTCAGTTATAGTATTGGGGATAAGGTTCTTATCCCCAATACTATAACTGACAATTAGTAGAAATCCCCAAATACATAGAACAATACACAAGTGAAAAAAATACTATTATGAATTCAATAAATATATTACTTCGCGTATTAATCATTTTTTGTTCTTTTTTATTAAGCTCATGTGATAGAGAATCAGTCGTCTTAGAAGAACCCGATAATAATACGGACAATGATGATACATCGTACGAAAAATTCTTTAGTTCCTATATAAGGTTAAATTTTTATGAGACTGGTCGTGTTTCTGATGAGTCGGTTTTGGCCTATGACGACCTGATCATGATCGCATTCAGACCTTATACCGATGGAACTCTGTTTTTTGATATTCCTGATAACCAGGCTTCTTTTTCTAATGCCAGTTATCTTGAAGATTTTGGTAATCGAAATGGGGTCATCGATTTTAATGGAACAGGTGCAGATATGAATGTTGGTTTTGACCTCTTGAATAACGTTAAAATTGCAGGTGGATCAGATGGTTCATATAAACAGTTTACTTTTGGAACCTGGCTTTCGCTGGATAACTGGACTCCCGGAGGTTTTATTTTTAAAAAGGCCAATGAAAGTGGGAGTGTCTATTGTAAAATGAGTGATGCCGTTGGCGTTTTCGAATTTAACATCAACGATAAAAGTGTTACTATTCATGCCGACAATGTATTGAACGGATGGCATCATTTTGCTTTAGCATACAACGGGAATAAAGGTCCTGCTGAACGTGTTGCCTGTTATATAGACGGGACTTTGTTAGATAATGTTGTGGTAGCTTCAGATTTTCCAAGTTCTGTTCCTTTTATCCGGGACGCTTTTCATATAGGCTTTGGGATTGATGCTAAGTTGGATGAAACATTTATAAGTAGTTTGTTTTTGCCTGCTAGTACGGTCTCTGGATATATGAATAATGGGATTGAGTTGCGAAAAACAGATTGGAACTCCAGTAAAACGCTTGCTTACTGGACATACGACAATTCTTCTGATCCGGGTAAAGATGCCCAGTCATGGAAAACCATTTATGATGAGTTGCGCACTACACTTACAGGTAAAGATATAAAACTACGTGTTGGAATGGCCGGGGGAGACTGGAAAACAGTTGTTGGGAATGCCACTTCCCGCACAACTTTTGTAAACAGCGTATCCGATTTTATATCTCAATACGCTTGGGATGGAGTAGATCTCGATTTTGAATGGTGTGAATCCACCCAGGAATATAATAATTACAGCAAGGCAATTGTTGAACTGGGTGAAAAGTTAGCTACGTCGGATGTTACTTATTCGGTATCATTGCACGCTTATTATTATAAAATTAGTCAGTTGGCGATTAATAAAACAGATTTCATTTCCCTTCAGGTTTATGGGCCTCAACCTTCATTATTTGATTATGATGAATTTGTGAGTAAAAGTAATGCTGTTGTTGATTACGGTATTCCTAAAGAAAAATTAGTTCTTGGAGTCCCTTTTTATGGTGTTGAAAGTAATGGCAACAGATCATCTGCTGCGTATCTTAATTTTGTAGATGCCGGGTTAATTAGTTCTCCACTTCAGGATCAGGTTACATACAATGGTAAAACATATACCTTTGATGGGCAGGAAACTATACGCAAAAAAGCTCTATTTGCGAAGCAGAATAAATACAAAGGAATAATGAGTTGGGATATTGCCACAGATGTAACATACAGCAATGAGCTTTCATTGGCAAAGGCGGTGAATGATGCGCTTGCATTTGAATAGATTAATATTCTGAGATAAGTTATCCATTATAGCAGCTTAATTTAAGTTGAAAGCCCTCGATGTTCTTAAAAATCAATGAATAATATAAAGTTTAAAATATGCAGACAATAAAACGTTATTTCTCATTAATAATGCTAATGTTTTGTTCAGTTCCCTGTTTTTCGCAAGAGCAAGAACGTTCTTGGGAAGAATTAAGGGATCAATATGAGTTTCCAACTTGGTACACCGAAGCCAGATTTGGTATTTGGGTCCATTGGGGTGCACAAACGGAGCCATTAAAAGGCGGAGGCTGGTATGCCCGCCACATGTATATGGAGGATGTTGGCCGTGAACAATGGGGGGATGCCGCCTATGAATATCATTGTAAAACCTATGGGCACCCTTCAGAAATAGGTTATAAAGATGTGCTTCATGAATGGAAAGCTGAGAACCTGGATACTGATGCATTGGTAAAGTATTTTAAGAGTCTTGGTGCGAAGTATTTTGTAGCACTGGCGAATCATCATGATCACTTTGATAATTTCAACTCAACCTACCATCCCTGGAATTCGGTTAATGTTGGCCCCAAACGCGATATTATCAAAGAGTTTGAGGTTTCCTGTAAGAAATTTGATATCCCGTATGGCGTGAGTTCACACGATGACCGGTTTCTTTCCTGGTGGCTCCCGGCATTTGGAGCGGATACTTCGGGAGTCTATCAAGGCAAGCACTACGATGGTCACATGACCGTTGAAGAAGGCAAAGGAAAGTGGTGGGAAGGCCTGAATCCGGCTGATCTGTATGGATTGCCACCAAAGCAAAGAACGCCTGAATACATCGAAAGCGTCAAACAAAACTGGGTGCTTCGTCACACCGAATTGGTAACCAAATACGATGTTGACATGCTTTGGTTTGATGGTTATGGATTCCCTTACAAAGAGTATGGCAAGAAAGTTTGCCAGAATTTCTTCAATCACAAGCTTCAGCAAAACGGAACAATTGATGCCGTTATAGCCGGAAAATTCTCGAACGAGCCTTCAACTGTTAAGGATATTGAGCGGGGAGGAGCCAGTGAAATTTTGCCTTACCCTTGGCAGGGAATTACTACGCTTCGTACCTGGTTCTACAAGGAAGATACAGGCCGGATGGACTACAAGCAAAACGCCAGAACCATTATTGAATTGCTGGCCGACTACATGAGTAAAAACGGGAACTTATTGCTTAATGTCGAACTCTTGGCTGATGGAACCATTCCCGCTGAACAAAAGCCAATGCTGGATGACATTGGTGATTGGGTCAACCTGAACAGCGAAGCTGTTTATGGTAGTAAGCCTTGGCTGATTTATGGCGATAATATCGATTCGTACCTGAAACGAGAAGATGAAGGTACCGACGAAACAGACCTGGCAGCCTTAAAAGAACAGAAGAAAACGGCTAATTTCAATGAAAGAACAGTAACTAGTCCAGCTTATGGACATGATGAAGTCCGATTTGTGACCAACAACAAGGCTTTGTATGTAATTGTGCTGAATCCTGAAAAAGGTGATATTGAGCTCCCATCATTAGGTTTGAACTCCGAGCAAAAGCCGGGGAAAATCAACTCAATCAAGATGATTGGTGGAGATCAAACCATTAAATTTCAACAAGGATCAGAAAAGCTTATTCTTTCGGTTCCTGGTGAACGTCCCAATAAATATGCAACAGTGTTTAAGTTGAGAAGATAAATACTAGTAAAAGTCAATACTATTCCTAGTAGCGAGGATTATTTTAAACTCCTCTTGTTTTGATATTTTTAGAAATGTGAAAAAACGACACTTTAATTTACTGTTTATATATATATGTTTCAAATACGTTAAATAAAACGCTACTCATGAATACACTCAAAAAGAAGATTCCGGGGCTGGTTTCAGCTTCTATGGCAAGTTTAATGCTTGCACCTTCCTGCACTCCGGGAAGTCAATCCGAAACAAGTTCGCCAAAAACGCCCAATATTGTTATTATCTATGCGGATGATTTGGGTTATGGTGATGTCAGTTGTTATGGTGCGACAGAACTAAAAACGCCCAATATTGATAAGCTGGCAGGCGAGGGAGTAAGGTTCACGCAGGGCTACTGTACTTCAGCTACCTGCACGCCCAGTCGGTATGGTATGTTAACCGGGCAATATCCTTGGCGCAATAAACGAGCTCAGGTACTCCCTGGCGATGCTCCATTGTTAATTGAACCGGGGAGTGTAACGCTTCCATCGATGCTAAAAGAGGCCGGATACCGGACGGGTATTGTCGGTAAATGGCATTTGGGTTTAGGCGAGGGTAGTATTAACTGGAATGAAGAAGTTAAGCCTGGGCCCCGGCAAGTGGGGTTTGACTACGACTTCATCATGGCTGCTACAAATGATCGTGTTCCAACAGTTTATTTGGAAAAAGGCCATGTGGTTGGCTTGGATCAAAATGATCCGATTGAAGTTAATTACAGGGAGAATTTTGAGGGGGAGCCATCTGTTCCCGAAAATCCTGAGCTGATCAAAATGAAATCAAGTCAGGGGCATGATAATTCGATTGTGAACGGTATTGGTCGGATTGGTTTTATGAAGGGAGGAGAAAGTGCGCGGTGGATTGATGAGAACATGGCAGATACTTTCCTGGTGCGTGCTCAAAAGTTTGTTGAGTTAAATAAAGATAAACCTTTCTTTCTCTATTATGCCTTGCACCAGCCTCATGCTCCCCGTGTTCCTCATCCTCGATTTGCTGGAAAGTCCGGACTCGGGCCGAGGGGGGATGTCATCCTGGAAGCAGATTGGTGCATCGGGGAGTTTATGAAGACCCTGGAAAAAAATGGGCTTGACGAAAACACGATTGTCATATTTTCGAGTGATAATGGCCCTGTTGGCGATGATGGTTATCACGATGAAGCAGAAACTTTAATGGGAAATCACACGCCTGCCGGACCTCTGCGCAGCGGAAAATATAGCTTGTATGACGGTGGAACGCGTGTGCCCTTTATCGTGCGCTGGCCAGGACAGGTAGAACCAGGTGTTTCTGATGCCATGGTTTGCCAGATGGATTTCCTGGCATCTTTTGCTTCCTTATTGGGGATTCAAATTGAAACGAAAGATAGCGAAAATATTCTTCCTGCCTTATTAGGAAAGGATGAGACAGGACGTGAAGACCTGGTTGTTCAGGGAATGAGGGCAACAGCCTATCGTAATGGTGACTGGTCGTTAATCCTTCCGCACAAAGGGCCTAAAATGGTGCCATGGGGAGTGAACAATGAAACAGGTTTTGATACTGATGTGCAGCTTTTCAATCTGGCCAATGATATTGGCCAAAAGGTTAATGTTGCTGAAGAAGAAGTGGAAAAAGTCGAGGAACTTACGGCTAAATATAAAGCGATATTGGAAGATTAGGGTTCGTTAAGTTTTTAGGAAAGGTCATTTCCTAAGCTTCTCCGCCTTCTTTCAACTAAAAAGCCAATCTTTTCAGCCAGGAGAGGAATTATTCCTCATCTTTTGACTGTTTGGATTGGCTTTTTTTGAGGTTGAGGTATCGCAAGTGCTTGTTGGCCTGAGATCTGAAGATCGAATGATCTATTTTCCAAGAAATCTATTCCAAGAATAATACGGCCTTAATGTTTCAATCTGTCTATTCCTTCACCTCTGATTCTATTCGTTTTTTTGTAGCTTTAAGCCTTGATAATTCTACTGCTGCAAAAGAGAATGATTGGCTGCATAATCGTCAACAAAGAGGCAGCAAATGATAAACTAAACCGCATGAATACACTAAGAAAAAAGATTCCGGGGCTGGTATCAGCTTCTATGGCAAGTTTGATGCTTGCACCTTCCTGCACTCCGGGAAGTCAATCCGAAACAACTTCCACACAAACTCCCAACATCATTTATATATTGGCGGATGACTTGGGTTATGGCGATTTGGGCTGTTACGGGCAACCAAAAATTGAAACACCCAATATTGATGCTTTGGCCAAACGGGGGATGCGTTTCACCCAACATTATTCCGGAGCACCTGTGTGTGCACCTTCACGCTGCGTTTTGTTAACGGGCTTGCACAGTGGGCATGCTCAAATTCGAGGCAATGATGAGTGGGCTGAGCGAGGGCCAACCTGGGATTTCGAGGCGATGGCTAAAGATCCTAGCTTAGAGGGTCAGCGTCCGTTAAAGGCAGGCACACAAACCTTAGGAACAGTACTTCAGCAGCAGGGATATAAAACGGCTGTTATCGGGAAGTGGGGCTTGGGAGCTCCTTTTACCGAAGGGGTCGCCAATAAACAAGGGTTTGACTTTTTCTATGGTTACAACTGCCAGCGTCAGGCGCACACCTATTTCCCTCTGCATTTGTGGCGCGACACCATCAAAGATCCTCTTGACAACCGCATGGTAGCACCGCATAAGAAATTACCAAAGGACGCTGATAAATACGATCCGGCATCTTACGAAGATTTCTGGTTAACCGATTATTCGGCAGACCTGATGCAAAAAGAAGCCATTCGTTTTGTCAAGGAAAATAAGGAAGAGCCTTTCTTTTTATATTATGCAAGCCCAATTCCGCATGTGCCTTTGCAAGCGCCTAAACGTTGGGTAGATTACTATGTGAAAAAGTTTGGAGACGAAGAGCCTTATACCGGAAATCAAGGCTATTTTCCGCACCGAAATCCCAAGGCTGCTTATGCTGCTATGGTTTCCTATTTGGATGAGCAGGTTGGCGAGTTGGTGGCTACTCTAAAAGAAGAAGGAATTTATGAAAATACGGTGATTGTATTTACCAGCGACAATGGACCAAGCTTTAACGGAGGAACAGATTCGCCTTGGTTTGATAGCGGCGGCCCTTTCAAGAGCGAACGAGGTTGGGGAAAAGCTTTTACCACGGAAGGAGGACTACGTGTGCCGATGATCATTCAATGGCCTGGGAAAATTGAAGCTGGTTCTGAAACCGATCATATTTCTGCCTTTTATGATGTTTTGCCAACTTTCAGCGAATTAACCGGAGCTGAGCTCAAAGATCCTGTTGATGGAATCAGCTTTTTACCAGAGGTCTTGGGTAAAACTGATCAGGCAAAGCATGCTTTCCTGTATTGGGAGTTCCCGGCATCGGGTGGTCAGCAGGCTGTTCGGATGGGAAAATGGAAAGGCATTCGCCGGAATATTTTCAAGGACAGCATGCAGGTACATCTGTACAATCTCGAAGAAGATATTCAGGAGTTGAATGATGTTGCTGACCAACATCCGGAAATCGTTCAGCAAATTGAACGTATTTTTGAGCAGGAACATGAACCGGCAGAACTTGATAAATTTAAGATTAAACAGTTAGGAGATTAGTTTCATCGTTCATCTGTGAGTCATTTTGCACAACCACTCCAAATTAAGTAGGGTATTGCAAATGTCTGACAGTCTGAAAACCGAACAATCTATTATAAAATGAATTTGAATGGGAATTGACTGGAGAGGATTTGAAGAATGCTGTGAGGTCGATTGCTACAAACGCTAATAAATACAACAAAAACATGAACCATTCAGTATTATCAGCAGGGCTATTACTTTGTACGGGTGTAGCGGCGGTAGCTGCTCCTGCTACGAAGAAAAAACCCAATGTCATCGTTATCTTAACCGATGATCAGGGAAGTATCGATGTCAACTGTTATGGAGCCAAAGACTTGACAACGCCAAACATGGATAAACTGGCTGAAACAGGCGTGAAGTTTACCCAGTTTTATGTTGCAGCACCTGTTTGTTCGCCATCAAGAGCATCGATGCTAACGGGGATGAACCCACATGCTGCAGGCTTGCCGGGCAATGCCTCTTCGCAGGAAGGCAGCGCAGGCATGCCAACCGACCGGGTTACCATGGCAGAAATTATGCAGAAGTCAGGTTATGCTACGGCCCACATTGGCAAGTGGCATATTGGCTATACCCCTGAAACGATGCCTCTAGGGCAAGGCTTCGACTATTCGTTTGGGCACATGGGCGGATGTATCGATAACTATTCGCACTTCTTTTACTGGAATGGCCCCAACCGTCACGACCTCTGGGAAAACGGAAAGGAAGTTTACCGTGAAGGAGAATATTTTGGCGACTTGATGGAGCAGAAAGCCAAAGATTATATTGAAAATCATCAGGATGAGCCATTTTTTATGTACTATGCCATCAATATGCCCCATTATCCGTTGCAACCTAAGGCAAAGTGGCGGGAGCATTATAAAGATTTAGACATGCCCCGGAGGGATTATGCCGCTTTTGTTTCAACGGTTGATGACCATATCGGACAACTGGTGGATAAGCTCGAAGAGTTAAAGATGCGAGATAATACCATTATCATTTTCCAGTCTGATCATGGACACTCGACCGAGGTAAGAACCTTTGGAGGTGGTGGTAGTGCAGGCCCATTTCGCGGTTGTAAGTTCTCTTTGTTTGAAGGAGGAATTCGCGTTCCGGCTATTATCAGTTGGCCAGGACACCTTCCTCAAAACGAAGAGCGCCATCAAATGGCTTTCAATATCGATTGGCTCCCTACTCTGGCTGAGTATTGCGGAATTGAAGAACTTCCAAACGTTATAGAAGGGCATAGTCTTGCAGGTGTTATCGAAGAGAAGGAAGCATCTCCGCATCAGGTTTTTCGATGGAAAAGTGGTCCGGGATGGGCCATCCGAAAAGGCGATTGGAAATTGATTGGTTATCCACAAGATCCGACCAATGAAACGAAGCTGGATTTTGATAAAGACCTTTTGTTCTTGGTTAACCTGAAAATGGACTCTACGGAAATGACGAATCTGGCAACCCAGTATCCGGAGAAAGTGGAGGAATTGAAGAATGACTATTTGAACTGGGAGTATGCCAGTCCGGAAGATATTCCAACTAAGCGCTTGCAGATAAAACATAAAGCCAATGGCAAGAAGGTGACAATTGAATCAGCTCCTCATTCAAAGTATAAAGCCAATGGTGCAGCATCGCTGGTTGATGGCGAAACCGGAACCCGCTTTTTTAGCGATGGCTTTTGGTTGGGCTTCGAAGAAAATGACCTTGTTGCAACAATCGATATGGGAAAGACAGAAGTTATCAATGAAATCTCTGTCGGTTCTATTCAGGATGCGGAATCATGGATTTTCTTCCCGGAATACATCGAAGTTGCCTGGTCAGCTGATGGGAAGCAGTACAGTAAACCGGTGCGAAAAATGGTAGAACCCTTGAAAAGTCCGGGGCAAAAATCAATCCGACGAATTGTGCTTCAGCAAGAGGATATCAATGCCCGTTTTCTTAAAGTAACGGTTAAAAACTACGGGAAAGTTCCTGCCTGGCACTCAGGGAAGGGCGGAAAAGCCTGGCTGTTTGTCGATGAAATAGCGATTCAGTGATGCCCTATTTTGATCGTGCAATCATGAAATGCTAATTCCAAATACAGGCCTGTTCTGCTTTAGGTCTGACTAATAATAGATGGAAGAGGGAGAGCTCAACGCAGCTTTCCCTCTTTCATTTAGTGCTGTTTTCATCAGGATTGGAAAGGCCCCTTCTTGCTTGACATTTTTCTGTGCTAGGTTCATTGCAGTAGCACGTTCTTTTTCCAGCTGGGAAGCACTGATTTGCGAAATGTATTCTTTGGTTATGGGCAATAAAAAAGGCCTTCGTACGAAGGCCTTTTCTAATATTGTAAAGGTATTTTCTAGAATCTTTTTTCTTTGATTCTCGCTTTCTTACCAGTACGCTCGCGCTGGTAAAAAATACGTGCACGACGTACACTACCTCTTTTGTTAATGTCAATACTGTCAATGAAAGGTGAAGTCATTGGGAAGATACGCTCAACACCAATGTTTCCTGACATTTTACGAACAGTAAATGTTTTGTTTGTTCCGCTACCTTTCACCTGAATCACTACACCACGGAAAGCCTGGATACGCTCTTTACTTCCCTCTTTAATTTTGTAGTTTACCGTGACGGTATCACCTGCGCCAAATTTTGGCAGGTTGTTCTCAACCTCAAAAGCTTGTTCGGCTACTTTAATTAAATCCATCGTTCTAAAGTTTTAAAGCAATGTTACACATCTGGAGTGTAAGAGATTGCACAATTTGGCGCAAAATTAACAATATTTATTGGCTTGCAAAACAATTCCAATCATTTTTAGTGTCCGGCACCCCCAATTACTTTCAAGTGGTCGCCGGTACTTTCAATAATGGCTTTATACCACCATTCCGGGTATCCGGGGAAATCGGGTGAGGCAGGCTCTCCATACTCATTGCGGAGGAATTCCCCGTTTTCTTCCTTCTTCACATTTCCATCCATGTATTTTACGATCAGGTAGTGCGATAAGTCTTTCCATTCAGCCGTCATGTTATTGGCTTCGTTTACCGAGTATTGAGTCAGGAACTGACGGGCTTTGTTGGCTCCTTTCTTGTCGTAAAGCATTTTGGCAGCTTGGTCAATAGCTGGAACATAGGCAATAAACTTAGCTTCAATTTCAGCTTGCTTTTCACGCACATGCTCAATCATGGCGTCGTAGCGCAGATAGGCAAAGTTGGTTACGGTGTTGAACACCCAAAAAGCCGATGTTTCGGAGTAATTAAGCAGGTCGCCGTTTCCTACAGCAAAGGCTTCCGGAATCTCGGTGATGCTGGAGTACATAGGCGCGTAGCACGTGCTGTAGGTGTCGTCAACGCCAAACCAGAGGATTCCTCCGATAGCGTCGGGCAACCACGAACGGCTTTGCGAAACAAAGGAGAAAGCGGTTTGCTGGGTTGAAATGGCGCGCTCGTT
The DNA here is from genome assembly GCF_052677165.1 of Sunxiuqinia sp. sy24. Lineage (NCBI taxonomy): Bacteria > Pseudomonadati > Bacteroidota > Bacteroidia > Marinilabiliales > Prolixibacteraceae > Sunxiuqinia > Sunxiuqinia sp. sy24. Next base: position 13,012 of record NZ_JBQYLH010000029.1, on the reverse strand, counting down.
GCAGTATTCCACCGAGTCAACTTCCCAGGTCAATCCACGCCAGCGGTAAGGCAACTTGTACGGTCCGGCACCAATATCCTGCGTCATGTCCAGCGGTGTTCCTTCGTAGTGGTCACGCATCATTTCCATCACATCTTTTACCGATAGCTTTTGATCGGGTTTAATCCACAGCGGCATCCGGTTGGTGGCATAATGCGTTAGGGTGTCATATTCAACTAAGCCTTTGGCATAGTTGGTATATTGCTCCATGCCGTCGGCTACTTTGTTGAATCCGGCCCATACCCGCGCTTCGCAAAAGCGGGCACCACCAAAGTCAACAGGAGCATAGACATCAGAGAAACTGAAATCTTTGTTTTTTCCGTCAAACCATCCCTTTTCGCGGGCAAACGAAATGACATCTTTTGAATACAGGCAGTTTTGAGGATCATTCAACGGAAAACTGGTGATTCGTGCCTGGTTAGCGTGTCCGCTGATGTACCCGTCAGGTACGCGTACGGCCACCCAAACAGCTCCTTTTTCATTTTCTCCTTTGCCAATCATTTCCATGATCCACACCTCGTTTTTATCGGCAATCGAGAACGATTCGCCCGAGCTGTAATAGCCATGCTCTTCAACCAGGTTCGTCATTACGCTGATAGCCTCACGCGCAGTCTTCGACCGTTGCAGGGCCACATAGATTAAACTTCCATAGTCCATGATGGCACCTTTCTGGCTGCCCAGTTCTTTGCGGCCGCCAAAGGTTGTTTCGCCAATGGCTACCTGAAATTCATTCATGTTTCCAACCACGCTGTAGGTGTGGGCAACCTGGGGAATTACACCTAAATATTTTCCGGTGTCCCACTCATGAATTTCGCGGGTTGATCCTTCCGGATGGTCGGCTGCCGGCTGAAAATACAATTCGCCATACAGGTTATGCGAATCTGCCGCATAGGTGATCATGGTTGATCCATCGGTTGAAGCTCCTTTGGTAATCAGGAAATTGGTACATGCCCAGCTATAAACCGAGCCTGCAATTACGAGAAAAGCAATTAAACTAGTTCTTTTTATCATTTAGTATCAATTTAAATTTTCAAATTGGGAGTTGAATTCCAAGCAGCTAAAAAAGTGAAAAAAAGCTTGATTAAAAAATGAGTAAACTCAAATCAGCTCATTTTTAACTTTTTGTTTGAGAATGCCCCTTCTGGAGATCTGTGCATCTTAAACTAGCTCAAAAAGGTTAGCTCAATAGCAGTCAACTAATTGCTTGGCGGTTTTGCAGGAATTATTGCTCCCAAAACCAGTGAAAGACAATTGTATGCCATTGTTTCTATTTCCTGCCGATGGAGGCAGACAGGCTGAAGCTTGAAGCTTGAGCTATCGAACTCCGGATTGGAGTATTTTGTTTGGTATGTGAACGATCTAATTTAAATTTTCTGTGGATATCTGCGAAAATATACTCATTTTTATAAGAACCAATGGCGTATGTTACTCGTTAGACCCCTGACTTAATCGTACTGAAATTGGTCGAAATAAGTTCTAAAATCTAAATAGAGAACCGAGAAACCGAGAATTAAATTTAAACCAATAAGGAGATGAAATACAAAGCTTTTCACAAAATGTCATACGGTATGTACTTGGTTGCTACCGAGCTGGACGGAAAAAAATCGGGCTACATTGCCAATACGGCTTTTCAGGTAACCAATTCGCCGGAGCAGGTGGCTATTTCGTGCCACAAAAAAAACAAGACTACTGCTGTTATTCGCGAAGCTGGCGCTTTTTCCGTTTCTATTTTGAAGCAGGACCTCGATGTTAAATTGATTGGCAACTTTGGGTTTATGTCGGGGCGTGACCTGGACAAGTTTCAGGATGTTAAAACACAAACTGCACAAACCGGCATGCCAATCGTGTTGGACGAATGTGTGGCCTGGCTCGATTGTGAAGTTCGCCAAGCCATTGATGTTGGGTCGCACTGGCTGATTATTGGCGAGGTGGTAGACAGTGAGGTGGTTTTGGACGAGGAGCCTTTAACGTATCAGGTGTACCGCGATAAATATAAGATGTTTTCACCCAAAAATTCGCCAACCTATATTGAGCAGGATGCGCTGCAGAAGGAAGAAGCGGAAGCGAAGGCGAAAGCATCGGATGAGGAGACACCAAAGGAAGAAGACCCTGCCGCGGAGGCTTCAGCTCATGTGTGTGTTATTTGCGGTTACCATTATAACCCTGAAGAGGGAGATCCAACCCGGGGAATTCCGCCTGGAACACCATTCGAAGATTTGCCCGACGACTACAAATGTCCGATTTGTAACGCATCCAAAGAATATTTTAAAGAAGTATAAACAAAATGCCGGACTGTTTATCAGCCCGGCATTTTGTTTATTGTTGCTTGTTGCAATTACATGTTGGTATCTTTCAGAATAACATCGTGTGCGCCACCTTCAACAATGCTGGTTGCTGAAACCAAGGTGATTTTAGCTTCCTCTTTCAATTGCTGAATGGAAATTGATCCACAGCTACACATGGTCGATTTCATTTTGCCCAAGGTAATATCCAGATTATCTTTCAATTTTCCGGCATAAGGAACATAGCTGTCTACACCTTCTTCAAATTTCAATCCGGTGCTGCCACCCATGTCGTACCGCTGCCAGTTGCGGGCACGGTTCGATCCTTCGCCCCAGTATTCTTTTACGTAGCGGTTGTTAACCATCATTTTGCGGGTCGGACTTTCATCGAAGCGGGCAAAATAGCGTCCCATCATCAAAAAGTCGGCTCCCATAGCCAGTGCCAGTACCATGTGGTAGTCCTGCACAATACCGCCATCTGAGCAAATAGGTATGTAAATGCCGGTTTCTTCAAAATATTCGTCACGGGCTTCAGCCACCTCAATTATCGAAGTTGCCTGTCCACGTCCAATTCCTTTTTGTTCGCGGGTAATACAAATCGAACCGCCGCCAATACCAACTTTAATAAAGTCAGCGCCAGCCTCGGCCAGGTATAAAAAACCTTCTTTGTCTACCACGTTTCCGGCGCCGATCTTCACTTCGCCGTTATATTCTTTTTTGACGTATTCAATCGTTTCGCGTTGCCAGGCCGAAAAACCGTCCGACGAGTCTACACAAAGCACATCTACACCGGCAGCTACCAAGGCAGGTACACGTTCTTTGTAGTCGCGGCTGTTAATTCCGGCACCCACCATCAGCTTTTTGTTTGCGTCTGACAGTTCATTTGGATGTTCCTTGTGACTTTCGTAGTCTTTGCGAAAAACAAAGTATTGCAGGTTCTGATTCTGATCAATAATTGGCAGGCTGTTCAACTTATGATCCCAGATTACATCGTTGGCATCGTTAAGCGGCATGCCCAGTTGACCGGTGATCAGCTTCTCAAAAGGGGTCATGAATTCTTTCACCTTTTTGTCGAGTGGATCTCTGCTTACTCGGAAATCGCGACCAGTAACAATCCCCAGCAGTTTGCCATTGGGCGAGCCGTCTTCGGTAACTCCCAGAGTGGAATGTCCGGTTTGTTCGATCAATTCAATCACATCGGCCAGGGTGTGGTTCGGGGTCAGGTTCGAATCGCTCACCACAAAACCGGCTTTAAATTTTTTCACTTTGCGCACCATTTCGGCTTGCGTGTCGATGGGTTGTGATCCAAAAATAAAAGAAAGCCCACCATTTCGTGCCAAGGCAATGGCCATATTGTCGTCGGACACCGATTGCATGATGGCCGAAACAAAAGGAACGTTCAGCTCCATGCTTGGCGTTTCACCTTTCTTAAAACTCACCAAAGGAGCTTTCAATGAAACATTGTCAGGTAAACAGTCTTTGTCGGTCAGTCCGGGAATCAGCAGATATTCACTAAATGTTCTGGAAACTTCGTTTGAGTACTTGGCCATAATCTGTCAGCTTTAGATGAAAAATTGCGCAAAACTACAATTAATTTTTGAATGCGTGAGTTTGGATGGTAAAAATATGGATTTTTCGGGATATAGAGAGAACAGGAGAGGAATGAGCAGCCAATTTTTCTGAATTGGGGCTGTTTGTATTGGTTTCGGTGAATGCCAGCTGCTGCTTTCTCCTCTTGGTCAGAAGGAGTACTTTCGCCCAACGCGAAAGGGAGGTGGTCGTCTTGTTCGTCCATACCTTATCCCAGCGGTACTTTTCATTTCTTTTCGGATGAAAAGAAACGCCCGCCTGCCGGATGGGCAGGGAAACAAAGAAAAATCCTGAAAATTTCATCCTTCCACCCGCAAGGCTCTCGCTGGCCCGGGCCAAATTTTCGGCCAACGCGCCTTTCACCTGACGGTGAAGTGGGGGACTTAGGTATTGCTTGTAATTGGTTCGTGCGTTCGCCTGTTCGTTTCTTCTATTGCATTTTTCCGGACAGAATTGTCTTCGGTTCAAGTCCGGATCTTCTGCGTTGCTTCTGGGTATCTTCTGTATTGCTTCTGTATTGAAAAACACAGAAGATACCTTAAATTAACGTAGAAGAAACGTGGGATAACCGGGCTTGGTATGGAACGATTTAAGTGCTGGTACGTTTAACCACAGCTCGGTTGAAGCCGGCTGGGGTTCCAGGCAGAAAATTAGGGATACAGTAGTCCAATTAATAATGCAGCTAAAGACGGAATGCTGGATGTTATTATTTAAAAATAGCATTGCTTTCTGCAGTGACACGATTGAGAATCCGCGCCAGCCGGGGGGCAGCTGTTTAAAACGAGAATAAAATGAGTTTACCTGGGCATCTGTTTTGTGAAGTTTTGTAACTTGATCAGTGAAAACAAAAAACGAAAAGCCAATGACAGTACGATCCTACATTCATCAACCACCCATAAGCAGCCTATTAACCAACAAAAACACATCGAGCTAATGCGAATAGATCCACAGGACTGTGGGTATACAGATGTTATGTGCAATGCGATCGGAGTAATACAAATGAAATAAAATGATGTAGTCTATGAAAACTCTAAAGATTAATGTCACTTATGTTTTATTTCTAGTCATCATCTTTTTTCTGTCCTGCTCTAGCGACAAGAAAGTACCATTAGAAGATAAACTACAAGACGCACTTGACAATGGAATTGAAAAATATGATGTCGAAGGAGTTTCCGCTGGAATCGTTTTTTCTGATGATAAGAAATGGACAGGCACAAGTGGAATTTCGCATGATACCGTTAGCATTAAACCGGATATGCTTTTTGCCATAGGAAGTATAACAAAAAATTTTGTAGCCACACTTACGCTCAAACTCACAGAAGAAGGCAAACTTTCGCTTGATGACCCTTTATCAAAATGGCTGCCTGAATATCCTCATGTTAATAGTGAAATTACTATCAGGCAACTCCTAAATCATACCAGTGGAATTTATATGTTCTGGAGTAATCAAAAGATATGGGATGACCTGAAAAAAGATAGGACTAAAATATGGACGCCAGAAAAAGTCTTATCCTATATTAAAGAGCCCTATTTTGAACCCGGAGAAGGCTACCGCTATTCAAATACAAACTATTTGCTAATGGCAATGATCATTGAAAAAGCAACAGGCTCTAATCTTTCTACTGAATTTAAGGAACGTTTCTGGAAACCATTGCATATTAAAAATGCTTATCTTTCAATCGAAGAAGAAATACCAAATAATCAAGCGCATGTATATGGTGATAATTTCAATAATGATAGTTCTTATCAAGATTTAACATTCCTTCCGCGAGCATCACATGAAAGTATAACTTATGGTTCTTCCGGTCTGTTTATGACTGCTGGTGAATTAGCTTTATGGTGCCATTCTCTTTTTGAAGGCAAAATCCTAAATCAGCAATCAATGGATGAAATGTTGCAATTTGTCAGTTCTGGGCTAAGTGCCAATATGAATGATTATGGATTAGGAGTGGAATTATTTAAGAGAAAGTATTCAAATGGGAAAAAGGCATATGGACATAGTGGAGCTAATATTGGAACTTCAGCCGTTATGATCTATCTCCCGGAACAACACTTGACTTTTGTTGTTATGATAAACAGAGCAAATCATCAGTGTACCCAATATATCCGTAAAAACTTGATAAATATCACACTTAAGGAATTGAATACCTATTCGATAGTTCCATTATTCCCTTACGGTTTTATCATAATCTTAGCTGCAGCTTATTGGTTAGTATTTGTTTTAATTCGTATAAGGCGAAAAAGGAAAATCAGATCAGGAAACAGTATAATGCAGGGATGATAAATAATGCAAAGCACATAACAATGTATAAAAATAATAGCCGGTATAATTGCAATTTAAAGGGTGGTAGCCAGCTTCAACTTTCGTGTGTTTTGACAGAAAAGAAGAACTCATTCGGCTACTATTCTTATACTGACCGTTAGTACGCCGTGAGGCGTATTTTCTTCAATGGGTTCAATTCCCATCTGCCGAATTGACTGTTCGGGCAGTAATGCAAAAGACTGTTTAAGTCGTGAGGCTTACTCAGGAGTTCTTTGGATTGAGTTACCAAGCCGTAATGCTTCAGGCGTGAACCCGTAGTAGCTTCGAAAAGTGTAAATCTTAGGCTGGGGAGGATGTTGACGTGTCACGAACCCTGTCACTTATTGTGGATTAACAGTCATGTGAAGCAATAAGGTCTACCGGAGTCATAGGGATGGCGTGGTAATGCACGGAGAAAATATGAACACGGGAGGTCTCCAGTAACAAAGCATGGCAAGCTTAAACACGTCGGTATAAGTATAACGAAGTCCGGATGTGGTTTCAGGAGATGTCGGAGAAGCCCATAGTACCGTTGACTGTAAAGACAACACAACTTTACTTTTAGGGAAGGGGCTTTACTTTAGAGATGCTTTTATGGAGAAACAACTGCTTAATATTGACAAGAATCTAAAAGTTAGGCCATCGGTTACGACCGATGAGAAAGTTCGTGTCTTCCAGCGAAAGCTATACCTGCGAGCCAAGCAAGAGAAAAGCTTTAAGGCTTACAGTTTGTACGACAAAATTTGTCAACCACATGTATTACAAGAATCCTGGCGACGTGTAAAAACGGGCAAGCAGGAATGCCATGGGGGTGGAGTTGACAAGCTAACCTTCGGAATGATAGAAAAAGCTGGAGTAACCCAGTTTCTGACAGATATCCGAAACGATCTTTTAAACAAAACCTACCGTCCTCAAGCTATCCGCCGGGTCATGATTGATAAAGCGGGAAGCAAAGAGAAACGGCCATTGGGTATTCCCACTATTGGGGACAGGGTAGTCCAAATGGCAGTGAAAATGATGATCGAACCTTTGTATGAGGCCGATTTTATTGAAACCTCCTGCGGCTTTCGCCCGAGAAAGAGTGCCCATGATGCCATCCGAAAAATTAAGGAAAACCTGTTTGCGGGCTACCAGTTTATTTACGATGCGGATTTGTCGAAATACTTCGACACGATACCGCACGATAAACTGATGAAGTTGGTATCGGACCGGCTCGCCGACAAAAGTATCCTTAAACTGATTCGGCAATGGTTGCGCAGCCCGGTACAACAACCGGACGGGCAACTGGAAAAGAGCAGGATTGGCACTCCGCAGGGAGGGGGGATCTCCCCATTGCTGGCCAACATTTACCTGAATGTGTTTGATCAGTTAATTGATGCCCCTGATGGTGCATATGCCAAAGAAGATATCCGTATCGTGAGGTATGCAGATGATTTCGTGTTAATGAAAACGAACCGCTACCCGCAGAAGATACTTCGGCGCACGAACAGCACCTTAACCCGTATGGGACTTCAAATCAACCAGCAGAAGACCAGATTGCTATATATCAGCAAGAGTAGTTTTTGCTTTCTGGGGTTTGAGTTCCGCATGGTACAATCGAAATTTAAGTGGAACGCCAAACGGTATACCAATATCCGTCCAAGCATCAAATCACGGTCAAAGCTTTATGCAAATATCAGTGATTGTTTGGGAAAACGGAGACATTGAAAAATTGAACCCATGGTATACAAGCTGAACGAGATTTTGATTGGGTGGTTAAATTACTTTAGCATCACCAAGGTAACACACATTTGGGAGACGGTAAGCCAGATCAAATGGCATTTGGATTACAAACTATATAAATGGCTGAAAAGCAAAGGACGAAAAGCCCATAAAACGCTACGCCAGCGTCCTTTCGACAACCTGGTAAAGTATAAACACTTATTGGATATCGAAAAATATGCGAGCTTGAAGTTCCGTGCGAAAGCTACAGGAAGAACTCTATCGGTAAGCCGTATGAGCGAATAGTTCACGTACGGTTTGACGCAGGGGGTACTGACACCCAACTTAAAATTGTACATTTATGTGCAATAATTATTGAGTTGGCTGTCAGGCTCTACTCTACTTCACCATTTAAAAAACAACGAATAAAATAGGAATTATGGATAAGAATGAACTTTTTAATTTAAAAAACAAAACTGCAATAATAACTGGAGGAGCTAACGGAATAGGAAAGGCTTGCTGTGAGATGTTAGCTGATTTTGGTGCAAACGTAGTCGTTTCCGATTATAATTATGTGGCTGCAAAAAAAACGGCATCAGAAATTGAAAAAAATGGCAAAAATGCCTTTGCTATTAAGTGTGACAACACAAAAGACGAAGATTTGGTTAATCTTGTCAATGAAACAATCAGCAAGTTTGGAAGTATTGAAATTCTCGTCAACAATGTTGGAGGTGGTGGTGCTGGAAAAGAAAGTCCTTACGATATTGAGGTTTCACAATTCAAAAAAGTTTTTGAAATGAATGTGTTCAGTACTTGGAGACTTTGCCAACTAGTAGCACCTCATATGAAAAAAAGTGGCTATGGCAGTATTGTTAATATGTCTTCAATGGCATCAATCAATAAAAGTCCTGCAATTAGTGCTTACGCTTCTTCAAAAGCAGCTATCAATCATATGTCAAGAAATTTGGCATTTGATTTTGGTTCTGATAATATTAGAATAAATGTAGTTGGACCTGGAGCGACAAGAACACACGCTTTGAGTACCGTATTAACACCTGAAATTGAAAATGCAATGTTAAAACATACACCTATAAAAAGACTTGGAGAGGCCGAAGATATTGCTGGTGCAGTTTTATATTTTGCTTCACCAATCTCAAATTGGGTAAGCGGGCAAGTGATTTTTGTCAATGGTGGTGGAGAGCAAACATTAGATATGTAAAAAAACGGTGTACAAGGTGTACAATAAATAGGGCTTTAAGCGGTACGTAGTGCCAAGCTTTGAGCCCCGGTTGAACGAAGTGGGGCGTTTTACTTCAGCTATCGACTTATCCCTGTCTTTCGATCTTCAATCATTGCTTTTTCTTTTGCCCCGGTCGGTGCAATCCCTGTGCAAGAAAGTCGCCCCGCGGTCATTCATCCTAAGCATGCGCTGGTAGGTAATGGCTACCTATAGCAGGGTGTAAATATCGCTCAAGTTCTTCGTTTTAATTTCACCCAGAACCACCAAATGACCAGTCCCCCCCAAGAGATATACGAAAGTTTTGAGTTGAAATTGAAGGCGAATTGCAGCGTTCTAATCTCCCAAATAGATGAAAAGGGAACAATACGGAGATGATTGATTTTGAGTTATTACCCGTAAAATAGGCGTAATGAATAAAACATTTCATAACTTGGGATATATGTATGCTGGTTCAGCTGCAAAGCATGCAACTATTGTTGAAGTAATGGACAGCCCGAATGGCTTATAAGCACATTTCAACGATTGGTTTTCTATTAATATAAAAAGACAATACCATGAGAATAACAATTGCCTACAACCTTCGCACCGATGATACCGAGGCCACAGCTGAACTTTTGACGGAAGCTGATATAAACAGAATATACGAGGCGATTAGCAGCTTACAGCACACCGTTACAGTGGTTGAAGTTTCGGGAAAACCAAATGCCGTAATTGAACGCCTGATTGAAAGCGAACCTGACCTTATTTTTAATTTGGCAGAAGGCACAATTGGCAGTTCGCGCGAAGCCTTTTATCCCGGATTATACGAACAAATGGGTATTCCGTTTACAGGTGGAAATGCGTCTCTGCTTCATCTCAATCTCGATAAGCATCTGGCTAAGACTGTTTTGTCTTCCTACGGAATTAACGTTCCGCGAGGCGTTTTGATAACCGATAAAGAGCGAAGTTTGCCCGACGATTTACAATATCCATTGATAATTAAGCCGAATTCAGAGGGATCGAGCAAGGGGATTACCCAAGATTCAGTGGTTGAAACCAGAGAGCTCGCCCTGGATCGCATCGGTCGTTTGCTTGGTCATTATCCGGCAGGCCTTGTTGTTGAAGAATATATAGGCGGACGCGAACTTAGTATTCCCTTTCTTGAAAGCTTTCCGGGTAAGCTGCTCGACATTGTAGAGCATACTTTTGATCTTAATAAAATAGGAGGAAAATATAATATTTACGATTACGATATGAAGCAGGGGGGTGAAGCTGCAAAATCGGTAAGTGTTATCTGTCCTGCAATGATGAATGTTGAAGAGGAAAAAGCGGTCACAAAAATGGCGCGGGAAGTTTTTGATATCATGTCGTGCCCGGATGTCGGACGGGTCGATATTCGACTACATACAAACGGAAAACCCTACTTTATTGAATTAAATCCTTTGCCCAGTCTTCATCCTGATGCCTCTCTTATGACGGCGGCCAAATCGCGTGGGCTCGAGTTTCGCGATGCTTTGCGTTTAATTATCCGTTCGGCAGCACGTCGTTATGGCCTTGCATTAAAACCTGCCAGGCAAGCTAAAAAAGATGATTTTGCAATTTCACGACCTAACGCCAGAGAACTGGGAATTCAGATTGGCCGACTGCGCCCTGGCGTGCATAATGCGATTACCGATGTGAAAGGTGTTCGTGTGGGCCATTTTACAAAATTTGAAGATAATGTGCCAATTCTTGGCGGAACAGAAACAAGTAGCATACGTACCGGTGTTACCGCAATTATGCCTGCCGGACAAGCGTATGCAAACCGGATAGCAGCAGGTGGCTTTATATTGAATGGCGTTGGCGAAATGGCTGGTTTAACACAGGCTATTGAAACAGGTTGGCTCGAAACGCCAATCCTTTTAACAAACTCACATTCCGTAGGGCGTGTTCATGCCGGGGTTATTAATCACATGATTAAAAAACACCCTCAACTGGGGACTGAAACCGATGTCGTTTTACCGATCGTTGGAGAAGCTGATGATTCTTTTTTAAATGATATCAGAGTGGGAACCTGTTCGGCGCAGGATGCTGTTAAAGCGATTGAGTCCGCATCATCGGGGCCGGTAAAGCAAGGGTCGATAGGAGCAGGAACCGGAATGACAAGTTTTGATTTTGCCGGGGGCATTGGAACTTCCTCTCGTATTGTAAATCTGTCGGCAGACGAAGTATTCACTGTTGGTGTGCTTGTTCTTTCCAATTTTGGTAAAATGCGTAATCTCACCATTGATGGTGGTGTCATTGGGCGAAAGCTGGATGAGGAATTCGATCGAGCCGGACGTCGCGAGGTCTCCGAAGGATCAATCATTGTTGTGGTGGCTACCGATATTCCTCTTATCACAAGTCAGCTAAACCGGGTAGCCAAACGAGCTGCCCTGGGCCTGGGACGCACCGGTTCTCATGCTGCTTCAACCAGTGGTGAAATTATTATTGCTTTTAGCACGGGTAATCGTAAGCCGCGGGTCAATAGCTCTAAAAGTAGTTTTATTCGTTTAAAATGCATTTCGGATAATCATATAAACATCGTTTACGAAGCAGCAATAGAAGCGACCGAAGAAGCCGTGATGAATGCCATATTTTGCTCTAATGGAATGAATGGACGCGAAAAACGCTGGTGTCCGGCAATTCCACATCAGCGTACAATTGAATTATTAAACAAAGGGAAACAAATCGATGAAAGTAATTGAGAAATATAACGATAGCTTGCATAACCCCTATTGGAAGTATCAGCTCGGACCCGAAGCTTATGAAGTGAAGGATACCCCTCTTCGTGTTGAAGCCATAAAGAAAGCACTGCGTGCCGATAAGCGATTTGAATTCATAACTGGAAAACAATTTCCGGAGCGCCTCATTTCGCGGCTTCATCCTTACCACGATTATATTCTTCAAACAGGACTAAGTTTAAAAAACGATGAGGAAGAGTTTTATCCGGATCTTTTTCCAGGAGAAGGTGCCAATCTTAAGAAAAAAATTGATTCGCCGCTATGGGGTGGAATATGGTGTACCGATGCTGTTACCCCTATCAAAAGAAAGACCTATGAAGTTGCGCGTGCTTCAGCCGAAACCGCATTAACGGGTGCTGAATTGCTTCGCAAAGGACAGGAGAAAACAGTATACGCCTTGTGCCGGCCCTCGGGACATCATGCCGGCCCTCGTGTTTTTGGCGGCTATTGTTATTTTAATAATGTAGCCACTGCTGCTGAGTATTTATTGCCCGACGGGAAAGTGGCGATTGTTGATATTGATTATCATCATGGGAATGGAACTCAAGAGTTTTTTGATGAAATAAAATCGGTATTTACGGCATCAATCCATTGCGATCCGTCTAACGAGTACCCCTACTTTTGGGGATACGCCGACGAGCAGGGCAAGGGGCAGGCCGTTGGAACGAATTATAACGAACCGTTGCCCAAGGATACCCCATTAGCACAGTATTCAGCCGCGGTGGACCGGATTATAACTAAAATACGGGAGTTTAAGCCAGCGTATTTAATTATTGCTGCCGGATTTGATACGCATAGGGACGACCCGATTGGAGGTTTAAACCTTCGTACCGAAGATTATTTCTCAATTGGGAATCAGTTTAAATCCTTGGAAATACCAACATTGGTATGCCAGGAAGGCGGATACAATGTAGCTATTCTAGGTGATTGTGTTAAGAATTTTCTTTGGGGATTGATGTGACATGAGCCTTTGATTCTGTTCTGAAATTGCAGCTCTTTAAACGTCATGCGACACTCCTGAATTTTTTATGACTTCACAAGGTAGTGTTCAACAAACTGTGTCAATTCTATTTTTGCTATTACAGTTTTAGTTGGCATCGTTCTTCAAATTTAATAA
>NZ_JBQYLH010000028.1:0-45711 GCF_052677165.1 Sunxiuqinia sp. sy24 | reverse complement strand
CACTAAAAATTTGTATTTTAAACATTTTTCCAGAGCTTTCAGTAGTGTGTGCACATGCTCATGCTGGGCACACACAAAAGCTAAATTTCATGGGCGGTGACGTGCAGTTCGAGAGTTTAGTGCAATTAATAAACACCAGCAAGCCAACTAAATTGGTTTGTTCAGAATATAAACAAATTAATTTGGCTTGCTTTTTTGGCGCATTGATAAGATTATTCTTTGAAATCGCCCACGTAAACTTAGCAAGCCCGTTATGCGTCAGTTTGAACAAACAACTTACAAACTATGAATAGATATAATTTTGCATTAATAATTCTTATTCTCATTTTTCAGACCTTCAATCTTTTTGCCGACATTAAACCTGTTCGGATACAAGCAAAAACAATTTATCCAGGCAACAAAACATCAGTGAGAATGGAATCAGAAAGAGTCATAATTGACCTTTACAATGACAGCTCGGTCGTTAAATGTTTGTTTAACATGAAAAACCTTGGAGAACGAGAAAAACTTCAAATTGGTTTTCCCGAGATGAATTTTTATCACTATCGGTTGATAAGTGAATCAGAAAAGCTAAATAGATTCAAAGTAAAAGAAAATGGAAAGGCTGTAAAATTTCACCTTTCCGATTCATTGAAAACCAATGCAGAATTACGAAGAAAAATAGATTCATATCAAATTATTCAGGACTGGTATTTATGGGATGGTGAATTTCAAAAAGGAGAATCAAAAACAATTGAAGTACAATATTCATTGCCTTTTGGAATGCACTACAAAACAAACGAAAGATTCTTCACATACCTGTTAAGTACAGGGGCAAATTGGAAAGGGACAATTGGGAAAGCCGAGATTATTGTAAATCTAAAAGACATAGAAATAGATTCATTAATTTCTCAACAGCCTAATAACTGTGTAATAACCAATGACCAATTGAAATGGACTTTCTCAGATTTTGAGCCTACAACTAACAATGATATAAAGATTTATTACAACTCCAGTAAAATACTGTATACAGGGGAAAAGCCTATTCCACCATTATTCATTGTTGACGAAAATATAGAGAACGAATTTGATTTAAAATCGATAAAACCGAATGATATTTCAAGTATAGAAGTCATCAAGAATCCTGAAGAAACTAAGAAATATACTAATCAAAACAATGGAGTAGTTAAAATCTATACAAAAGACTTTGTTCTAACAGAAGTAAAGAAATTAATAAAAGCAAAATCCAAAGAAGTAATCGTTTTACGTGACTATGACCAATTAAAAGAGAACTATTGTTTGTTTGTCAATGGAGACGAAGTTGATTTTGCAAAAATTGTGGGCATGAATACAAAATCAGTTGCAAAACTTGAAATCATAGACTTAAAGGACCAGAAAACCAAAATAATGATAGAATTAAAACAATAAAACCGAACGCATAATCGAATAGCCCGCCCCGCTAGCATACACTAGCAGGGAGAGGCTTTCACACCACCGTTAAGCGATCATTTAAATAAACCGGCAGGCTTCTTTCATAAACTCACGCTTTAGGCGTTTCGTATCAATCTTCTCATACGGCCGCCAGTGGTGCACTTGCCACATGCAGTCGAAGTTGCGGGATGTTTCGCCAAAGCCAACGGTGAATAAGTCATCGCCTTCCCGGAATACACCACGCTTCCATTGCTGCTCGTCGATGTCATTTTGAGTTTGCCACTCCACTTCTTGCCCACCTGCAGGCAGTGTGGACCGGTCGATTTTGATTTCAATTCGTTTGCTCATCGTTTTTTGGTTTAAAATCATTATTTCGATAGAAATTTTCTTACAACCCACTTACAACCTACAACCAAGGCGGTAATACCTAAAAACAAACAACTTAGATTGCAATTTCGGGTTGTAGCCTTTTTCGGGTTGTAGGCGGTTGTAAGTGGGTTGTAAGTGCTTTTTGCGTGTTCGGTTACAACCTCTAAGTTTCTGACGTTGTGAGTAATTACAAAGGCGGTTGTAGGGTTGTAAGTGAAAAACATTTTTTACGGTTCTTTTTTGATTTTTTAATAGTAGAATAAGAATTCTACTATCTAAGGTTTATAATACTCTATATAATAATTAAAACAGGGGGATCACATCGTACCCATAGCGGCTGGCCCCGTTCATCTTTTTTCCGTAACGGTTAAATCCCAACTGCCGTAAAGCAATACCAATATTCACATCGGTAATGGAGGTCATGGAGGTATTTACTTTGCGGGCTTTCTTTAATTCGCGGAGGATCTCCACCGGCTGTTTGAACTCAGCCATATCTTCTTCTCCTGGCTCGGGAGCCCGGTACCACTCTTTAACGATTCGGAAACTGGAGGTTTGAATCAGGAACCGGCTGTTGTAATCTTCGAATTCGGTAAAATCTTTTTTATTCCAGGTATAGTCAAAATTCTGAGAAAGCAACATGTAAGCTTCGGCCCAGATCTGATTCATGTCAATCACCTTGGTATAGCCTTCCCAGTCGATTTCGTCGATGTGGTTTACCGCGAAACGTCGGAGGCTCATGTCCGGATGAATAAAGCCACCATGCTCAGCATCTTTATTGGTCGTTCCACAGGCGCTTGCGTAGCGCTGTTTGGTCGAAGTGAAGCGTTTGGATACGTTGATGTGCAGTGAGGATAAAATGTTCTTAAACTCCTCTGCTGTGCTTCGTGTGAGGCCAACCATTTCGTCGAACTGGATGAGCAGGTTGGTTGTAAACATATCGGGATAGCTCATATCCTTAACCGACTTGGTGTAATACGACTTCAGCATGTCGGGAACCAGGTACTCAAGCAGCCCGGATTTACCAATACCGGTATCGCTGTTTACCACCACAAACATGGCGTCGTTGGCCTTTTCGCCCATGGCACAGGCTGCAGTGGCTACCAACCATTTGCGCAGGGTGTACACCAGGCGTTTCTGGTAGTAGTTTTCTTCTTCCTTGTCACCAAAGTTGCGGGCTTTCAAGAAGGTGCACAGCAGGTCGATGTGCGATTCGCCGGCATAGGTGCCTTCCAGCGACTGGAAGTATTCTTTAATGGGATTGTAAGGAACCGTTTGATTCGGACTGGTCAGGATCTTCTTCAGGATCGAGTCAGCTCCGGTAATCCCCTCCTCCAGCATGTGAAGCGAAATGTCTTCAATGCTGATTTCCTGTTCGTACTCACGCGTTTTTGAAGCGATCATCACCTTGGAGTTGTCGAATATGTTGATTTTGATATCGTAATTGGTGTCAAGGAATTCTTTAACCAGGGTAACGCGGTTCGACCCGTTTGCAGGGATTTTAGTTTCGGTAAATTTTTTAGCCATGGTAAGTTGTTAAATAATTTTACCGGCCTGTGAAAGCCGGTACTTTAGAGGGTTTTATTTGCTTCTTACTTGATTTCTCAGCCGTCGGCTTTCGCCGGGCACATACACAAAGGTCATCATCTCCTCCATGCGGCTTCGGATAAATGGAGAGTAGAAATTTTCCAGGCTGTCGTAATTAAAATTGGTGGTGGCGTAGGTTCTGGATCCTGCTTCGTAGCGAAGTGCAAACAGGTCGATCACCGGCTTAATGACGTTGCCAAAGTCTTTGACTTCCGATTCCTCGCGCCCCAGCTCATCAATAAAGATTGGGCGCTTCTCGTAAAACTCAATACCTTTTTGCTTCATCAGCCCGGCCAGCGTTTTGCTATGGACTATAGTGGTTCGCCTACGGCTGTATTCATTCGAAAGGTTCAGGTAAGCCATCATCAGGATTGATTTTCCGCAGCCAATCTTCCCGCCAAAAATTAAGCCGGCATTCAGGTTCCAGGCGCATTCCGGGTTGTTGGTGAAATAGAAATAGAGTTGTTTGATGATCGGGCCATTGTGCCGGTCAACAACATATTGGGTATTGACTGATCGCTGCAGCAGGATCTCCTGAGCATAGCAGATGAGCAGTTGTTTAAATTCGTCGTAACTCATTTGGGTGAAGCTTTTGAAGCTCCGCAAGTGCTGTTCTTTTTCTTCCAGCTGCTCCAACATTTTTTGGGTGTTGTTGCTCACCAGGTTGTTTCGTTTGATTGTTTTAGAAATCGCTTCCATTGTTATCTTCTTTAGGTTGGGTTGTTTTTGATTCTACTTTGTACAGGCTTTTCCAATTCGACTTCATGGCAAAGCGAATGGTGTCGATCGCCTTGTCGGGATTGTTATCCGAAATTTCAGCGAGAAACTCCAGACTGGCCTGTTCCATGCGTGAGCGCACCATGATCCGGTGCTGCTCGGCCAGGTATTCCTTCCACATTTTCCAGATGTAACGAAAGTCATCCTGGTCAAATGGCGACTCCACTTTAATGGGATCCACCGGGGCAATAAACTGATCGAAGTCTTCGGCCATTTTCTTGGTTTTGTTCCACTCCTTGGTGAATTTCTCCAGCTTTTTGGCTTGCAGTGCCGACAGCCCAGCCGCTTCAATAAAGCCCTGCAGCTTTCCTTCAGCCGTTTCAATTTGTGTGCAGATGTTGTTCCAGTTGTTTATCATGATTGAGTTGTGAGTTAAGGGTTTCGAGTTGTTGGCTTTGAGCATCCAGAATTGCGTAAATAAGCACTTGTTTTGATTTAGTGCCTGGCTCAAGCTCAAAAGCTATGGCAATATCATTCAGTTCAGCCGGGCAAAGTTTCGAGAGTTCTAAAATGTCGTAAATCCTCATATTTACTTTGCTTTACAATATTTACCAGGAAAAGAACTAACATACCAGTCAACCATGGCATCAGCCTCCTTGGGTGAATTGTGAGTCATGTTTGAAATTACTTCCCAGGCTCCTTTTGTTGTTTGTCTGGCTACTTGCCAATTTTTTTTCGTGTGATTGAGCTGTACTCGTATGGGGACTTGATTACTCATTTCATCATTGGATTTAAAATTTGAACTCCATAGTTGTGTTTTTCCTGCAGCTCGGCCACGTACTTGTTTCCTCTTGCCGAATCCATTTCATCGGGATAGACCGCAATGGTTTTGTGTGTTTGCTCCAGCTGCAAGCTAATACCGGCTTTCTTTACCCGCCGGTGCAGGTAGTATTTGCGTTGGTAAGTGCCTTTATTGCTCATATGGACCGGGGTGATATTCTGCAAATCGATCAAGGAAAACCCGCCTCGCCTGTTGCGGATCGAGGTAGTCAATCTTTCCACCACGGTAGAAAGCATTAAACTCTACGTTTTGCGCCCATAGGTCATAAGGTTTAATTGACTGGAGCGTATCAATTGGTAATTTAAACCGCTCGGCAATGGCTGTCATGAGCTTATACTCCAGCTCAACAAATTGAGGCAAAAACACTTTGATTGGCTTAATCATATCCCCAATGTAAGCTTCAGCGGCATCATGCAGCAGTGCCAATAATTTCATTTCATGCGGAGCATTGGGATTCTGAATAGCGTACTCATCGCAAACCATCACACAATGCTGAGCAATGCTGAAAAACTTTGGAGTTTGCCCGGCAAAGTGGCTGTTGTTAGCTAGTCCTGAAGATATGTCCTGGATATTGATCATCTCGGAAATCGGATTCAAAAGATCTAATTTTCTCCCCGATACGGTAATCATTGTTCCGTCAAGATTGGTTATGCTGATTGCTTTTTCGTATGTGTTCATGATTTTCTGTTTTTGTTGACAACAATCTCACGTTTTTCCAAATGGCTGATCGCAACGCCGCCAGCAACTCCATCAACCTTGCATACAATTGCCCCGTCTCCTAGTGTCCAGGGATCGGAGGTTATAAACGTGGGCTTAGGGTCCCATTTTTCGCCATTGGCTTTAACCACTGTATAGTAAGTGACTGGCGTTCCAATTTTGATATGCTCAACTTTCATAATGTCTATTGTTTAGAGGGTAAATAAATCATTGATACTTCGCCCGCTTCCGGCTCCTGCATTTGGTGTTGATAGTGCGGGCTGCTTAAGAGGAGCTGAAGTTCAATCAGCTCTACCCTGCTGCAATTGCGCAGGAACTTTTCCGGGGTAATGTCAATCTGGTTGACTTGAGTTAGTTTAGGCATGGCTACTCTATTACTAATCGGTTTGGGATTGCTTGTATTTCAACACTGGGAGCTTCGCACTGCTGCAGCTCGCACTCAAATTGCTCGGTGTCTTCATCTTTGGCAACTGCCATGCGGGTTATGAAGGCGTGTACTTTTACGCCCGATTCGGTTTCGCCAACCCACACCCGGGCTGGAATGCCATCGGCCAACAGGCCCGGCTTTAGCATGACAATTTTGGAAGTTGATGTCAAGGTTACTTTCATAGCTCTGCTTTTATTAGGGTTAGTTTGTCCGATAATTCCTGTTCTCTTCGCTCCAGGTATTCGACGTATTCCGGATCGTAAACTTTAAAGATCCGTCGCTGGCAGAAGAAAGGCCTCAGCTCGTCTTGTTCTACCAGGTAGTGATTTGGAATGTGGTCCGAGACTTCGGCTTGTATTTCTGTCACCGGATTACCATTGCCGGTATCTTGTTTGTATTTTAAATGAATGCTTTTCATGCATCTTGATTTTGCTTGGTTTTTAAAAACTTGTGGTATTTCTCTTCCGTTCGGAAATAGCGCATAATGCGTAACTTCTTGTCGTAGTCCTTAAAGGGCATTTTGGTATGATCGGGGCTCTTTACTTTTGCTCTTCTCAACTTGTCGCGGTCGCTCCGATTGTTCACTCGGTTCAGCATCGGGATGTCTTCCGCATTCACGGTTTCTTTCCTGCGGTCGTTGGTTGAGCTACGCTTAATTGAGCTGCCGCGTGTTTGTAGTTTTTGCTGATAAGCAGCATTGGATCTCCGCCCGGCTTCACGGCGGCAAGCATCGCTGCAGTATTTCTCGGAGCTATGCTTAGGCGTAAACTCTTCCTGGCAAATTCCGCAGGGCTTAGCTGGTATTGGCCCCGGGATTTTCCGCGATGGAATGGGTGCCCGGTTGCGGCAGGTGAGCGAGCAGTAGATTGCGTTTGATCGGTTGGCGCGGAAATCGGTATGGCAAACCGGACAAACCTTATCTAGTGGCTTTTCCTTGCAGGCTGGGCAAATGCGTGTTTGTGGCTGATTGGCTTCAAACATCTGGCCACAGTTAACGCATCTTTTTTCGTACGTTTTCGTTAGGTTGTTTGTAGACATGATTGATTGCATTTTTCCCCCGGGGCAGTTTCCGTCAGCTGAACCGGGGTTTTTCGTTTAGTGAGCTACAACTCCGTATTCGTTTGACAATTGTTGGATCTGGTTATCCAGAAACACATCTTTATTGTCTTCATGCGCGTACCAGTATTCCTGTTTGGCCATGGGGCCTTTAACCCATCCGGAGAGAAACACTACGGTGGTTGCCATCTTCATAGTTTTCAGTCGAAGCTGCAGGCGTTCTTCGTGGTTCCAGCTCGATGGGATGCCAATTTTCAATGGATTAATGATAGCCGCGTGGGGTACTTCTTTGCGAATTTGGTTTTCGGCCTTTTGCAACTGCGCCCGGTATAGGTCTTCGGGAAGCGAGTCGTTGCCGGTAATGTAAATGGTTGGTTTCATCTTTTGTTCGTTTGTGCGGCGTGGCGTCCGCTGGTTTCGACAGTTTGATCTTAAATTCCTATTTCAGTGGCCTTAGCAATGAGCTGGGCCATGTTTTTCGCATTCAGTTTTTCCTTGAGCTTTTCAATTCTCGATTTCAATCCAGCAACCGACATATGCAGCTCATTAGCCGCCTGCTCAATGGTCTCGCCCTTTTTTAGCTCGGCAATGGTTTCGCATTCGTAGTTCTTCAGCCCGGTAGCCAGGCTGCACAGTTTGCCGCGTAGTTCGCAGTCGTGGTTGGCACACGAGTGGTTGTAAGCATCTGCATTCAAGTTGCCGTTCACAAAGTCGGGCGCATCGTCCAACGCGCCAATCACACAGCGATACCATCGGTCGAATGTTTCGTTCAGCGTGGCAATACCCGCTTTCTGGATAATCTTATGCGAAACTTTGTCGGCCATAAATGCTTCCTGAATCATTTGCTTTACTTGGGTTGGTGCTTCGTTGTACCTGAGCGTTTGCCCGTTGTGAATTAACCACTTCTCGTTGTCAAACCAGAAGGCTTCCGTGCCTTCAATAATGCCGGCCGGCAGCTTTGCCCCAACCGAAAATTGATGTACTTTTGCTTTCATATCATTTATGATTTAAGCCCCCTGATGTCCGCCAAGATTGAAGGGGGCTTTGTTGTTATTTCGCTTGATTATCTCGCTCGTGTTTTTCGATGATTGCCATCTTAACCCAGGTCGTCCAGCTCAATTCATCCTTGTTAGCATTCCTTACTACTAGTTTTTTCATTTCCGAAGGAACCAGCATGTCAAGCCTGGAGTCACTTTTCTTGGTTAAGATTTTCATACTTTCTGCTGTTGCCATATCTTATAAAATGTTGTAATTTGATACAACAATATTACAATATTTCGTAATCTAAATCCAATATTTTGGATTACAAGATTCCAATATATTGCTATTTAGACTTATTCTAAATATTATATGCTGAACAACAATAAGATAGAATCAGACATAAACTCCAAAAATTTGCAATCAAGGGATGTGAGTGAGATAATTGGAGCGAAGTACACGACTACGATTAATAGACGGGAAAAAGGAAATTGGACTCCAAACGATATTGAGAAACTTGCAAACTACTTTAATCGCCCAATCGCTTACTACTTCGACATGGAAGAAGGTGAGTTGAAAAATAGTCCGGATGGACAGGAGCAGATATGTCTTAGTTGCAAGGAAAAGCAAGGTCAAATTGATGACCTTGAGAAAGAACTCTCTTGCTTAAAATCAAAATACATCGATGCACTTGAAGAGTTACAAAATAAAAAAGACCAAGGAAAATGTGGATAGTTTGGAGGCAATAGTATTAAAGCAGACAATCCCAATCCGCTTTACTGGATAGCAGACAAAATAGACAATAAAAAACATCAATAAAATCAAACTGTCTGGGATGACTGGGGAATCCAGTCATCCCGACTTTTTCAAATAGCTTAGCATTAAACCAATACCGCTCATTCGTCCCAGCAATGTCCCAACCTATTACAAACCTTAATTTTTTATTAGATTCGTGGGTTGTAATTTGGGGATCATTCTGAAAACTTATGGGCTTTTCTTTTTAAGCACTAATCTTCTACCCCCCAACTTTTATTTGGCTCGGCCCCCATCTCCAACTCAAGTTCTCCTCCTTTCAACAATTCGCTTGCCGAAAACTTAAAATTGGTCAACACCTTCCCATTGAGCTTTGCCGACTGGACATACTTATTCAAGCGAGAAACATTCTTCGCCTCGATCACAAATTGATCTCCTCGGCCAAATTGTTTTCCCAAGTCAATAACAACCTTTTCGAATAATGGACTCCCGATCTCATAGACCGGATCAACGCGGCAGCCTCCATCTGTTTGAAAAAGACCGATAGATGCCATGATAAACCAAGCACTCATCTGCCCCTGATCTTCATCGCCCAGATAGGCATTGGCGACACCATAACCATAATAACGTTCCAAAATAGAGCGGCTCCATTTCTGAGTCAACCACGGCTTTTTTACCCAATTGAAAAGAAAGGCAAAATGCATGGATTGCTGATTGCCCTGAATCACCGGATAATTCCAGTACTGATCATTTAACCCATTGTAACGGGTCTTATCGCTTTCTTCAAATCCCCAATCCAGGCGCTCGATAAAACGCTCTTGCCCAATGGCTTCAGCCAGGGCAGGAACATCCTGTGGTACAAAGTAGGTTAGCTGCCAGGCATTTCCTTCTACGTAATGATGGTTAGCTCCTGATTTGTACGGATCGAAATCCGGCAACCACTGCCCTTTCGAATCTTTCATGCGGGCAAAACCCATTTCAGGATCAATAACATTCCTCCAGTAATTACCCCGCTCGGAGAATAGTTGATAGTCTGCGGTTTTATCCAATGCTTTGGCAAACTGCGAAACGGTCCAGTCATCAAATGCGTATTCCAAGGTGTTTGAAAAACGTCCTTGATCGTAGGGCACATACCCATGTTCCAGATAAGGGACTAGATCTCTATTTCCGGCAAATCCACCGCCTACTTCCTGCGCGGGAGTCGTTTGCATCTTCTTCACTGCCTCGTAAGCCTTTTCAACATCATAATTGCGAATGCCCATTTGGTAAGCACCTACAATTAAGGGTATTTCATGTTCGGCCACCATCACCGGAACGTATTCCATACCAGCAGGGCCTTTAGCCAGCCAGCCATTGGCATCGTACATGGTCAGTTGCGATTTCACCCACCGGTTACTCCATTCTGGTGTTACCAGGTTCCAAAACTGATTCAGGTTCCAGAAGGTATTCCAAAAAGCATCACAACCCAAGGCGGGAGATGAGGGATCTTCCAGTTTGCGAAGTTTTTCTCCTGCATCCTTCCACTCGCCGTTGACATCGCTAAAAGTATTACGGCTGCATAATGAACGATACATGTTATTGTAAAAGCGCATCTTTTCGCGCCGATCGTTACTGCTAATCGTTACCCGGCTAAAAAGGTCATCCCAGGTATCGACATGGTTTTTCCGGACAGCCTCAAAGTCCCACCCATAATTTTGAGTCACCTCAGCCCGAAGGTTTTCTTTGGCATTTTCGATGCTTACATACGAAATTCCTGTGCGCAATTGAACTACCTGGTTTTTACGCGTGTCAAATTCACAAATAGCTCCGGCATCCGCAGCCCCTTTAACATTCAGCAAGTCTGTCTCTTCGATCACGCCATCTTCGGTCCAGCTACTGAATTTTGATATTGGCTGATCGAATTCTACAACAAAATACACTGTGTACTCTTGCG
Source organism: Sunxiuqinia sp. sy24 (assembly GCF_052677165.1). Taxonomy (NCBI): domain Bacteria; kingdom Pseudomonadati; phylum Bacteroidota; class Bacteroidia; order Marinilabiliales; family Prolixibacteraceae; genus Sunxiuqinia; species Sunxiuqinia sp. sy24. The sequence goes on along the minus strand of NZ_JBQYLH010000028.1, from coordinate 34,926 downwards.
AAATACCTCCACTCCAGGTGTTGGGTGAGAGTTGGTGACTGTAACCTTCAATTGTATTGTCTCCTGTTTGTTTGATATAGGCCTCAAGCAAGTTGTACTTGTATTCTGAAGGAATCACCAAGTCGATTAGCACACGCGATCCTTCCCGGTCTTTAGGGAAGGTATATCGCTGGAAACCACAACGTGTTGTGGATGTTAGTTCCACCTGAATATCATAGTCCGTTAAATCCACCCTATAATATCCTGATGGGGCCTGCTCGCTTGATTTATCTATCCGGGAACGATAACCACTATCCTTACCTTTTTCGTCTCCAACCTGGGTTTGCAGCGGGCCATTGGTTGGCATGGTGCCTAATCCTGCCATCGTCCATTCGTGGATGTGCGAAAAGCAGCCAATTGATTCAAAAGTAGGTTCGTAACCAGCCTGCCACCCGTCATTCTGGTTGTCCGGACTTAGTTTCACCATGCTGAATGGCATCCATGGACCGGGTGCAATCATCCACCGCGAATGTGCGGTTCCAATTTTTGTATCAACGTAACCTGCGGGGGTGATTATATTCTGAGGATTGCGTGTGACTTTTCCGGATTGTATTTTCTCACCATCCACCCAAATTTCGTAGGTGCTTTTTACCTGAGACTGAACAGCCGGCATGGGGGCTTCAAATATATACCTGCCTTTTTCGATCGTCTCGGTAAAAATCCTATCGCCGTCTAAAATAACAGTCAAGTGTGGCGTTCCATTTAAATGTTCCAGATCTACCAACAAGGGCTGAGCTGTGTTTGTCGCGGTTTCGATTTCATACGTAGCCGCTTCCACTTTACGCAGAAAGATGTGCTTGTTGTCTATTAGATTTACCTCTTTGGGTCCCTCCAGTTTTAGCTGATCAAAACGAAGCCACGATCCTTCCAGCGTTGTCAGGTTTATTTCATTTCCTCCGCTAACGATCAAGCCTTTGGGCAGAGGGATCTCAATCAGGTATTCAGAGGAACTATTCGGTTGGCTATCTATTGTACTAGTCGCGTGAATAACCGGAATGCGGTATTTCCATGAGTGACCATTCACAGATACTTTAAACAGTGGCAAATTATCCGGATTACAATCCAAGATATCTACTACTAATTTCCACTCGTTGGAACGAGGTGGTTGATCAACTCCGAATAGGATAGTCAAGGTACTGGACCGCCAGCCCGAAGTCCCCCAGGTACCGCCCCAAGTATCACTTGTTCCCGGAATGATGTATGGCCAATCTGTTTTTTCATCCGATGTTCCAATCAGAAAATACTTATCTTCCCAACCAAAATCATTGGCAATATATTCCTCATAACCGTTTGGAGCCAGCGCAAATTCAGATGCACTGTTGTTATTTTCACCTATTTGCCAAATCACTTGTCTGTCCTTGGCGTAAGCTTGCCCAACCATGCAGTACAGCACGATTAAAAAGCTCAACTGTTGCTTTATTTGTTTTCTTCGGCCCATTGATTAAATAGTTCTATTGATTTTCCTAGTACTCCTGCTGACCCTTTAAATTCGGCCGATCCTGCCGGTGTTCCATCTATTTTATACCACTCGTAAAAACCTTTGTTTTTAACAACACGGTTCATCATGGGCTGTGCTAAATCGTAGGCTTGTTGCACAAACCCATGTGTAATTAGTTGCTGTATCATTCTTCCCCCAAACCAGGTCCAATCGCCACCATTCTGATACTCATACGGAGCCGACACATTTTTGCCCAAAACACTTGCTGGATAGGTCGGATAAAGAGTCAAGCCAATAGATGGCGCCCCCGATAGTTCCACATTTTTAACCATGTGAGCCAGTACAGCAGCTATCTCCTCCCGGGTTAAGACACCTGCTTCAATCGCAACTGCTGTTCCTCCATGATAGTGGATTTCATTCTCGTTGAAGTCATCCGGAAAAGGAGAACCATTTAAGTATATATGCGGAATGAATTTGCTGTTTTCGGAATCCCATAAGTACTTTCTGATGTTCAAAATGATGTCTTTTTGCATCGATTCCCAGCGTTGCCGCTCAGCAGAATCATCAGTCATTTGAGTAAGATTAGCCAAAGCAATAGCCAACATCGCATTGTCGTAAACATCAATACTCCAATTGGTAAGACTATCGACATCAACAACAGCACCTCCTTCAACCTGTACATCGCCCCAATCAAAAGTCGTAGCACCAGTAATCAATCCATATTTTTCAGAATATCGTTCGTTCAGCAAATAGTTTACCGACCATTGCAAACGCTCGTAAACGGTTTTTCCAGCTACCGTTTCACCTAAAATCGATTGATCACCTGTTCTTAAAATGTATTTGTAAATGGCTTGAATCAGCGAAGTCTCCTGATCGGTTTCAACGGTATTTTTAAAGCCAATATGCCCTGAAGCAGTTTCCGACTCATAGGTGTTCGGATCGCCCCAGGTAAAAGCTTCGCGAGGAACGTAGCCGTCGAGCAATTCTCCGTTTTCCTGCTGAAAATGAAAAAACATCAGCAGGTTTTCGCGGATAACCGCCTGGTCATATTCCTCGCACGATAACTCGATGAAGGTATTTAAATCGCGAGACCAAACCATTTGATACCCGGAGCCCGCATAAAAACCCTTTTTCATGAGTTGACGGGCCATGCTATCCACTTGCTGCAGGGTTTTATCGGCACGAATGGCCATGGCAAGTTCTTGGTGCCTGTTTGTTTGCACAGAACAAGCCCCAAGAACAATGGCCAGAATAAGAATAGGAAATCGATACATTTAATTTAGGTTTATGATTAATAGTTGGTTCATATTATTTCAGAAACGCTTTAACAAGTATCGCTTCATCTGCTGATTGATTGATGACGCGGTAACTTCCGGCAGCAGCAGGAATAACAAAGGTTTCAGCATAACTAAAGCGCTGTTTTAATCCGTGTTCTGTTTCAACAAGAATACTGCTTCCTTCCACCAAGGAAAGTACATGACATTTGTTTTCTGTTTTTACTTCTATTTCTGAATTGAAATGAAAGCGATGTACATCATAACTATGTTTCTCGTGTGTGGGCAAATGGAATAACTTCCAATCGTGCCCTTCTTCCAGTAAGTGAGGATGAGCCACTAATTTTTCTGGCACATAATCCCCTTTTCTGTCGAAATTCAAATTATCCATTCCCCGTTGAATATTAATGGGGCGTGGAGATCCGTCCATATCGAGTCGGAGCCAGTCGTACATTTTAAAGGTGAAAATATAGGGTGTTGTGCTTATTTCAAGCACCAGGTTATTCGTTCCTGAGCCGTGAATGGTTCCCGGAGGAATCAGAAATAAATCATGCTTATGAGAATCCAATACCTGCACATGCTTGGTGATGTCAATTGGCGTTTTGTTTTTAAAGCTGTAGGTCAAATCAGCTTCAAAAGCTTTGGGATCGATATCCTCCTGAAACCCGAGGTAGCATTTGGCATCCGCACCGGCATCCAAAATATAGTAGGTCTCTTCCTGGGTAATGTTTTCGCCAAAATGCTTTTTCATGTAATCGATCTGAGGATGACATTGAATGGACAAGTTGCCTCCATCGAAGGTATCCAGAAAATCGAAACGAATGGGAAACTCCGAACCATATTGGGCAACATGTTCACCCAACACCGCCTCCTGCTCCTGAAACATCAGCGAATCGAAGGACACTTCTAACAGGAGTCCATCGCTTTCAAATAGCAAGCCATTTTCTGGTACAATCAACTCAAACGACCAAGCATAATTAACCACATCTTTGTTTAAGCCTGCAATCTTATCTTTGAGCCACTGGCCACCCCATGCACCTGGTTCAAACCAGGGTCGAACGCGAAACAGGTTAGTCGACATGGCTTTCAGTCCCTTGCGTAAACAGTCACCGGTCATATAACTAAATGCTTCCTGACGCTGTCCGTCAACCATAAAATCCAAGAGAGGGAGCAGATGTTGTTTGTGCTTATTCAAAACCACCCAATCGACAAAATAAAAACGCTTGTACATGGTTTTGATGCGATCCGCTTTAGAAGCTCCTATGTTGGTAACCATCTCTGCTCGCGCACGAAACTGCAACTCATTTTTAGGTAGATCGACATACACCAAGCAAGCATCCCATCCTGCCAGGGCAGCTCCCGATCCAATCAGAATGTTCAGGTCAGCCTCTTCGGAAGGTACAAGCTGTTTGAGTTTCTCTGGGTTAAAAAAATCGATCAGACCCAAACTTGTCCGTGTGCCAAACAAAGGATCGTCACCACCTAAAAAAGGAGCTATCAAATGGTTAATTTCAGCTTCCGGTTTTAAGGCCTCGTTCACGTCTATCCAATTCACCCGTTTGCCCAAAGCGCTAAGTTCTTTGTTCAGTTCATCGCGCATGGCGGCATAAAAAACACCTTGGTAGCCATCAATCACTACCTGCGAGTGCTGACTGATGCATTTAGCCAGATTCTTCAACCCAGCTTGAATGCTTCCGGTATCCAAGCTCAGGCTTGGGTAAATATCGTATGTTCCAGCCTGCTGACTATGCTTTGTTACTGGTAGCAGAAACTGATCTGTTTTTCTATAGTTTTCCATCTTTATTTATGTTGATTTATTATTTTGTACCCCATCGCTTATTCGGTTCATCCGAAGCGTTCAGTATCAGTCGTCCACCCTTAATGAAATCGTCCCAAGACAGCTGAAAATTGGTGTGTGATTTCCCATTGAAAGTAGCCGAGTGAATATAATTCTGCGTAGCCGGATTCCCTTTTACTTCGATGACAAATTCTTGTCCGGGATAGAAATCGGGATGCAACTGAATGCGTACTTTCTGAAATAAAGGCGTGCCCAATTGCAAGTTCGGTTCAGCATCGCTTCCACCTTTTACGTCAAACAAGCCCATACTTGCCATGACGTACCAGGCTCCCAATTGTCCCTGATCTTCGTCCTGTCCGTAGCCATAACCATGAATCCCGTCATTACCATAAAACTCATGACAGATTTGGCGCACCCACTTTTGAGTTAACCAGGGAGCTCCTGAAAAATTGAACAACCAGGCAATATGTAAGCTGGGCTGGTTACCATGATTATAAACATTCTGCAAGCCTGCAAAAGCATCAATGGTTTTTCCTCCACCAAAGGCGGTTTCCTGAGCTTTCAGAAATAAGGTATCCAGGCGTTGGGTAAACTTTTTACGTCCAATCTTTTTTATTAGGCCCTCGGGATCATGCGGCACATAAAAGGTGTACTGATAGGCATTACCTTCCTGAAAGCCCCGCCAAACCTGATACGGATCAAAATTATCAAGGAAGTTACCCTGAATATCTTTTGGCCGTATAAAACCCGTGGAAGGATCAAATAGTTTTTCCCATCCTGATGAGAGGGCAATGAGTTGCTTGTAGGCGCTATCCTTTTGCAGGCTTTGGGCCATCTGCGCAGCTGCATAGGCACTAAAACTGTACTCTAAGGTGTGGGAGGCCGAAAACTGCGAAGCCTCAGCTGATGAGCCGGTGTAGTAAGCTGTATTTTCGGCATATGGAACATAGCCCCGTTCCAGAAACACCTGAGTATCGGCTTTTCCGACACCCTGAGGTCGGTTTTGCCAACCTGTTTCATTTCTCCATACTGCTTCAAAAGCCAAATCAACCGGATAGTTTCGGATTCCCCGGTTATAAGCAGAAGCAATCACCTGCCCCATAAAGTTTGTGCCTACCCCTGATACAAATTTAGAACTTGCGATTCCATCGGCCAGCCAGCCACAATCGCGGTAAATATCCAGTTGGCAGTTCACAAATTCATTCAAATAATCGGGATAAGCAATGCCCCAAAGCTGTGTGAGGTTCCAGAAAGCCCCCCATACCGCATCGGTATTGTAATGATGATACAATGGTTGTTCGTTTTCGTCGAGCGGAATTTGACCGATGACACCATTGTTTTTCACATAAGCACCATTGCAATCGCTGGCCAAGCCACGTCCTAACAGTGCATGGTAAAGTCCGGTGTAAAATTTGATCCGATCTGCTGCTTGTCCGCCATCAATTGCAATGCGCCCCAGCATGCTGTTCCAATAATCCTGTGCCTGTTTTTTAGCTTGATCAAAGTCGAGATCGGCAGCCTCGGTCTTTAGGTTAAGCCGGGCATTGGCTATGCTGGTGTACGACAAGCCAATCTTTACGGTAACCGACTCGTTTTCTTTAGTTTCGAAATTGAAGTACATGCCACAACCAGGGCCTTGCACCGATTCTGAAGATGGCTGTGTTTCTTTACCTACAAAGGTGCCAAAACCTTTAGGGCTGTGATCCAACTCGGCTACAAAATACATTTTGACCTGAGCTCCCGGCTGATAATTCTTAACATACTCGGGCAAGGTTTGTACAAAACCTTCAAACCTGGTTTCCGAAACCCGGTGCACAAAAGCATCGGTCACTGCACCACTTTCTCCCTGGCGGTTGCCTATGTCAAAAATCAGATGAGCCTGCTTACTTTCCGGAAAGGTGTAGCGATGAAGAGCTACCCGAGGAGTGGATGTTAACTCAGCCATAATGTCATAGTCATCCAGTTTAACCCGGTAATAGCCAGGTTGAGCCAATTCGCTCTCTCTTGAGAAACGCGAACGGTACCCTTCGTCAGGTGATTCCAGACTGCCGGGAGTCGTTTGCAGGTTGGCTACGCTTGGCATCACTGCTACACCACCGATCTGAAACTCATGAAAATTCACAAAACTTTCGATAGAGGTATGTCGCTGGTCGTAACCAACAGCCTCCCATCCCCACTTATTTCCGTAGTGCCCATTGGTTGATGCTGCCGGTTTAGCCATGCCAAAAGGATTGGCTGCAGGGGTGTAAAAGAACCATCGCGAATGAGCTGCTCCAATATTCGGGTCAACCTCATCGATAAAACTAGATACTTGCGTCCAGGATCCAAGTGTCCAAAAGGCAAACAATAAGGTTATCAAGCTAACTTTCATGCATTATATTTTTGTTTTCAATAAACTTAAGCAAGTACTGAGCTTACTGGTTAGTTAAAGCCTTATTCATCTGCTCAATAGCTATGTAAAGTACGCCGGCCGAGCCACGGAATGTTCCAGATCCTTCTGGCTTATTATCTACGGTATACCACTCGTAAAAACCGTCATTATCCATTACCCGGCGTGTCATGGGCAACAACTGATCATAGGCATCCTCCAGCAAATCGTAACGAATCAATTGCTGAATCATGCGACCTCCAAACCACGTCCAGTCGCCTCCGTTCTGATAACCGTAAGGATACATTCCTTTATTTTCGAATGAACCTTCAGGGTAGGGGGGATACATGGTTAAGCCTATTGAACCAGCCCCTGACGCCTTTACATTTTCAATCATTTTATTGAGCGAAACTTTAACTTGTTCCTTCGAAAGTAATCCCGCTTCAATGGCAACGGCCGTACCACCGTGATAATAAATCTCGTTTTCGTTAAAATCTTTGGAGAAAGGGGAGCCATCCAGATAAACGTGAGGAATAAATTTCTGGTTCTTTTCATCCCACAGGTATTTCATTGTGTTTTGAGCAATATCTTGATGAATTGTTTGCCATTTGTTTTTGGTGGAAGGGATTAATTCCATCATATTATCCAAGGCAATCAACAGCATGGCATTGTCGTAAATATCAATACAATATTTGGTGTCATCGGTAATATATACGCCCCAAGGATGACAATGCTGAACATCGCCCCAGTCGGCAGTTGTTGCTCCCCAAACCAACCCATATTCGTCACTCCAACGATGATTCAAAAGAAACTTCATGGACCATTCCATTCGTTCGGCAACAGTTTTATCGCCTACTTTTTCATTTAAAAAATCCGTATCCCCAGTCTTCTTTACATACTTGTAAACAGCCTGAACAAGTGAGGTTTCATGATCTGTTTCAACCGTATTTTTATGGCCTGCATAATTGGGTTCTAAATCGGTGAAAATATAATCGTAACCACCTTCCGTTTTTTTGGCCTTTTCTTTAGGTATAAAACCATCAATTATATTTCCATCTTCACGCTGTAATCTGAAAAACACCAGTAAATTTTCTTTTAATGTTTCAGCAGGAAAAACTTCAGCCGAAAGTTCAATAAAGGTGTTGTAATCACGAATCCACACCTCGCCATAACCATCTCCCGCGTTGAAGCCTGTTTTTACAATTTCCAGGGCTTTTTGTTTGGTGAAAGCGATAGATTCCTCCGTTTTGAATTTTTCAGCTAGATCGGAAGCTGGCTGTTTTTTGCTTGTTGACTGGCAGGCCGTAAGCAATACAGCAGCTGCCAAGATAAATAGACTACGTTTCATAAATATAGATTTTCAATTTTTGCTTCTTATTTGTTTGTAACAACAGGAGTAACATATTTTTAGAGATGATGGAGATTCCGTTTGTCCATAAGGAATAACGGGCTACATTTCGCGCAAACACGACGCCACGCGTTTCCAGAAGTCAGGTTCTGACAGTCGGGCACTTCCAATAATAGCTGCTGTTTCTTTTAAGCTGGAAATCTCCACTCGAAGGGAGCAGTTTTTCTGCTCTAGCGCTGCCTCCAAAGCCGGCTTAAACCATTCAAAGGCATTGGCTATGTTGCCTCCAATTACCAGAACCTCCACCTGAAAGTCGCGCAACCAAGGATGCAACAGCTCCACCAATTGTTTTCCAAAGTCATTGAAAAGTTCTTTGGCCCCCAGGTCGTTTGGTGCTGCCATAGCAATCTCCTTAACTCCAGCAACCTGCTTTCCGGTTTGCTGTTGGTAGCGATTTACCAAGCCACGGGTTGAAAAGTAATCGTCGGCAATGCCATCCTGAAAAGGCAAGTGCCAGATGCAGCCTTGATCGGGAACCTCGTCGCCAGAAGTCACCGGCAAGCTATCTTTGAGGAATGCTGAGCCAAAACCTGTTCCTAATGTGATGGACAAAGAACGCTTGCTCCCACTGGCTTTTCCAATCCAGTCTTCACCTATGGCAAACGCTGTTGCATCATTGATAAAACGGATCGGGAAATCGGCAGGAAGATTTAGCGATTTTCTCAAAGCTGCCGGAACATCAAGCCCATAAATGTTCTCGTACTTATTGTTTTCTCCGGAAAACAAAGGAATTCCCTTTTCATAATTGAAAGGGCCGGGCATGGCAAATCCAATCCCTGACAGATTTTCCAAACCAACTGCTTCGATGGAACAAGCAATCGTTTTGCTCCACACAGCAATGATTTCATCTGCCGGACCATGATTATCCAGATCGCTTTCAGCAAACGTTTCTGGCAAATACGATTTTTCATTTAGATTGAAAGCTGCACAGCTGATGTGACTTCCTCCAACGTCAACTCCTATGGCTATTTGTTGTTTCATTCTTTTTATTTTGAGTTTTAATAGTTTAAGTTCATTACTTACTGAGCATTTAAAGTGTTATTTTCCGATCTACGACTTTATTTCAAGCTTCAAACTCTCTAATCTTCTACTACTCCATGCCTTTCCGCAGGTTCTGGTCCCATCTCAAACTCCAACCTTCCACCTGCTGCAATCTGGTCAAAATAGATTCGAGGAGACTTTAATCGCTTCCCATTCAACTTTATACCTTGGATATACTTATTTTCTTTTGAGTTGTTGTGGGCAACAATCACAAACTCCTTCCCCGAATAATACTTTTGATCCAATTTGATTGTGATCTTGTCAAAAAGAGGGCTCGTCAATTCCAATTCAGGTCTCTGTTCTGTTCCTCCGCGCATTTCAAAAAGCCCCATCGAACTCATGACAAACCACGCGCCCATCTGTCCTTCATCTTCGTCACCCTCCCAGCCAAAGTAGGGAGTCGCCCCATAATAAGTATCTAAAATTGCTCTTGACCATTTCTGAGTTAACCAGGGCTTTCCTGAATAATTGAATAAAAACGCAGCCTGCATATTTATTTCATTTCCCTGGTTGATGTAAAACTCCGCTCTTTCTCCTGTAGTCCGGTCAAGCGCATGAGCCGCAAATTTGTATTCCTCCGATTTTTTAAAGCCTTCATCCATCCGATCATTGAAAAGCTCTTCACCCATCAACTCGACCACCCCATCAACATCGTGAGGCACATAAAAGGAATACTGCCACCCGTTTCCTTCGACAAATGAATAATTGGAAAATTCATCATAGCTTTCCAGCCAATTGCCTTCGGAGTCTTTCGGAACAACAAATTTCAAGTTCTTATTAAAGACATTTTTGTAGTTTTCCGAACGCTTGATAAAATATTTGTGGTCCTCTTTTTTTCCCAATGCCTTAGCCATTTGGGCCACACAATAATCATCGAAAGCATAATCAAGCGTTTTATTAGTCTGGCCAAACTCATATGGAACATAGCCAAATTTCATGTATTCGCGCAATTGCGGATTTCCGGCCCAACCACCATGCACTTTTTCCCCTTCGTTCATCATCATGAACTTAATCGCCGTATATATTTTTTCAGCGGTCTCCCGGTCTTTTATGATGTTTTTCTGAAAAGCCGAAACCATCAGTGCAATCTCGTGTGATCCCTCCATAATTCCAGAATACTCAATACCTGCAGGACCTTTGCATGTCCAACCAGTGTGCTCGAACATTTCCAATTGCGTTCCCACCCAGTTCTCCATAATATCAGGAGCTATCAGGCTCAAAACACCATTGATATTCCAGAATGAGTTCCAGAAAGCATCGCCACCACAAATATTTTCACAATACTTGAGCTCCTGAATATTCTCTGCAGCATCACGATACAATCCATTCACATCATTCCAACTCTGTTTTGCCGCAAATACCCGATATAGGTTGGTATAAAATTTTAGCCGGTCTTCACTTGTTCCCCCTTCAACCTTGATTCGTGAAAGCAACTCGTTCCACTTTGTTCTGCCAGCTTCTTTTACCGCTTCCAGGCTCCAGCCAAACAATGCCATCTCGGTCTCAAGATTTAAGCGAGCTTGCTCGGTACTTACCAGCGAAATACCCGTGCGCACAACAATCTCCTCATCCTTTTCCGTGGACCACGAAACAAAAGCCCCAACGTCTCCTTTTCCTTCAATGCTGGAAATAGCTCTCTGGAGCCCATCCTTATTCCAACCATTAAACGTATCAAACGCCTTGCTAAACTGAATCACAAAGCAAAGTTTATAATCGTTAAAACCGGCAGCATGGCTCATCGCATAGCCTTCCAACTCCGTGTCAGAAACCCGTGTTATCCGAGCATCACTAATACTCCAGGCATATTCTCCAGGAAAAAGTAAGTCGATCAGAATTCTTGATTCCTTTTTTTCAGGGAAAACATACCGTTGAATCGTACTTCTTTCTGTGACTGCCATTTCAGCCTTCACTTCATGGTCGTACAAATACACTGAATAGTAGCCAGGCGATCCCATTTCGGATTCTTTCAATATACGGGAATGATAACCGGCTTCGGCTCCTTTATAGGGAGAATCCGTTGGCCGGTTTTTGTATACCAAGTCTGCAGTTGTAGGCATAATCCGCAAGCCAGCCATTGTCCAGGCATGCAGATGACTAAAACCATCAACACTATTTATAGCATATTCATATCCTCCCATCCAGTTATATTCCTGACTGCTCCCTTGGTTATCAGGTCCTAATTGCACCATACCAAAAGGACAGGTTGCATAAGGCCCCAACATCCATCGTGAGTTTGATGTGCCGATAAATACATCCACGGAATCCACTGGGCTACAAATCGGCTGTGCAAGAAGCAGGGAGGACTGAAACAGGCACAGGATGCACAAAATGACTTTTTGAATCTGCATATTCATACAAAGGTTGATCGAGTTTTATCGTCGTATATCAATTTTATAGGTGAATTTATCGGCCTTATAAAAACCGATATTGTATTCGAGCGGGCGATCACCGGGATCGTAAACAAACCGCTCGCGAACCAGAACCGGATCGCCGGCTCCAATCTGCAAACGCTTAGCAGTGATGGTCGTTGCCAATCGCGCTTTCAGCTTTTCGCGCGAAAGAGATGCCACTACGTGGAAATCGTTTTCGAGCAAATCATACAAGGGCTTCGAAAAGTCTTCATTTCCTGTTAAGCCAATACGCGGATGAAAGTAACTTTCGAAATAGACAAAAGGAGCTTCATCATCACCACGCAAACGACTCAATTTCAACACCGATGTAGCTTCAGGGATATTGAAAAAAGTAGCGATTTTACTATCTGCCTCCACCCATTCAACCACTAAACGATAATTCTTAAAACTCAATCCCTGGGCACTCATTTCATTGGTAAAACTGTGCCAATGATCAAGCTGGGTTGTCACCGTTTTTTCAGCAACCCGAGTACCCACTCCTTTCTTCCGAACCAATAACCCCTCGTACTCTAGCTTATTAGTGGCCTGCCGAAGGGTATTTCGTGAAATCCCAAGTTGCTTTGCCAAATCAACTTCTTTAGGCAGTAAGCCTCCCTTTTTATACTCCGGCAATTCAATCAGCTTGCGCAGTAATCTTTCTACCTGGGCGTGCAATGGCACCGGACTGAAATGATCAATTTTGAATTTCATATATGTATCTGATCGTATTTGTTCATATGTTTGAACATACAAAGCTATCCATTTTTTTAAATCAGAAAAATTTTCAACTAAAAATTTGATTGTAGTCAACTAGTCGGTAAAAAAAGAAAACACAAGGGGTCTCCCAATGGCATAAATATATAGTCCCTCGGGTTTGGAAGCTACCATTAGACCGGTGCTCTCTTTCCGGTTTGAAAAATACCAATAATACTTCCCATTTCTTTTGGCAATGTCGCCGGCTCAACACGATGTATTTCCTTTACCCATGTAGTTATATTCGGGATTAATAGTCCCAACATGCTCCCAGGACAAAAAGTCACGGGTGCGATAAATGCGCCACCATGGCATTACCCAATCGGGTATTCCAAAGCCAATATCATATCCCGTAAACAAATAGCAAAAATCGCCATATGTGGATCGGACATTCCGGGTGAATCTATCAGTGAAGTTTTATTGTTGATTGATTATTCAATTCATTGGCAAGAACCGATGAATATTTAAAAATAACGGAACCTCAGGTCAGGAGCCCTATGTTTCTTACAAAATAACATCTGTTTTTCATATTAAAACTTTTTATAAGATGTTTATTTTCAAATTTCTGACCATTTACCCCTGTAAGCATGATCATCGAACATGATATCACTGCTATTTTTACAGTTCATTTTTTTTCACTCATTAGAACCTAATAAAATACATATAAAAAATAACTAGAGTGTATCTCTCAGCATTACCCGCTAGCCCTCAACCTATTTAATGAGGAATGCAGTTTTTGAAACATAGTTTATTCCAGGTTCAGATAATGGCTTACATAAGGGAACTGACTAGTTATCCAGACCTCGGGTTTCAGCTGTGTTGCATCGGAGTTAACAAGTACCACAACCTCCATTTCTTTTCCGATCATCCATTCATCCACGGGGATATAATAAGTATAGTTCTGTGTTACATTCCCTTTATGACAGACTCCCGATTCCCAGGTATTAGAAGGGTAAGAAATACTTCTATCCGGTGCACCAACATACTGATCTCCAACCCTTAATGCAGCATACGCTCCTTCCGTTCCGTGTTCTCCGTTTATTGCTACGCACAAATACCCCTTAACCGGTATCTCATCTAATATAAATGAAGCATTCCAAGCCGATTGCGCTAAAATATTATTATAGTCGGCAAAAAGGTTGGATGCTCGCCAATTACTTCGGTCAACATTATCTCCGTCATGGTCTATTCCTATTATTTCTGTCATTCGATCCGGAAATTCAGGGATTTTAAGATAACGAAAGCAATCATTTTCAGGCAAATTAAATTCAATTTCATCGTTAATGAATCCTTCGATTCTTTTCCAATCTCGTAAATTGTTTGACACATAGGCATAGATTCCCTCTTCCGGTTCCAGCGGCTGAAGGGCATAACTGTCAGGATATTTAATTACAATTTTACTAAGTTGTTCCGGTGCGCCCATGTCTAAACGGAAACAGCCACCATTAATCTTAAAATCTTTATAACGACGCCGGCATACATAAAAGCTGGTTTCCTCATCACCATCAAAAAGGTACTTGTCCCAAATACCACGCTCAACAAATCTTTTCTGGTTAAAAAAAGCATCGCGGGCAGCTTTTACCTCCGGAACACTTGTTTCGCCCGAGCGTTTTAACGAACGCACCTCCAAAGCATTATTATCAGCAGCAAAACATGTTGCTTCGTATAAGGCAATTGCATCTTCAGGAACCTCTGACTTTTCGGCATTTGCAATTTTTCTGTGAGATGGTTCCTTCTGCATTTTTCCTTCAAACTCAATGGTAATAGACTTTCCATCGGTTATACCGGGAAGCATTCCTCCATTTATACTTGCAGACTTATATCGTTTAGAAACACCCTTAAATTTGAATGTTTTTTCCTCTCCCGGCTCCCCTAACACACTAAAGCGAAGTGGCTTGCCGTCCACATCCTGTATCAACTCATAGTCAACTCCCTCCAGGTACGGTTCTGTTATTTTATCAGAGGTAACACGAATTAAACAGGTTTTAAAAGGTAAAACCTCCACCAAAATTTCGTTACCGTACTTATGATTTCCCAAATATGTTTCAACAGGATGATGCCGAAACACTTTAAATTTCCTTCCTTTATTTTTAAGGCCAACAATTGTATCGAGTTTTAGGGTGAATTGTTTGGATTCCCAACTGTTGTTTCTTAGAGTTATCAAACGGGTATTTTCGTCTCCACGAGAAACTGCAAACTTTCCGTATTGTTCTTCCGGCAATATTTTTCCTTCCACCATAATATCGCGGTATTTTCGTTGAAAATTAAAGATGCGAGCCAACTTCGCAAACTCATTATCATTGAGCAACCAAGGATTTCCATAAATCTCGGGAGCCAGAATAAGGTTACGATTGAAAGCCTGCAGAATCAGTTCATCGTCCCAGCCATCGAGGCACGACGACAAACAAACCCCATGATCTTCAGTTAAACGACTAAACCCCGGCGGGAAACCTCGGTCGAGGGCACCTGCCCTGTGGTGGGTTGCAGTGGTTTCGTTCCAGATGTGACAGTCGGTGTAAGTCTCTACACCTTCCCATAAAAAGGTAGTGGCATACGGCTTACCTTTGGTCAAGCCGAGTCGATGGTTTAGCAAAATCAGGTCAGGACTGTATTTTCTGCATTCCTGCATCATATCAATAAAAGCATCTTCTTTTTCTGGCGGTAACGGACCACACACTTTATCAAACTTAAAAAGCTCGAAATCGTATTTCTTACAAAGTTCCACCATTTCGGCAATACGTTGCTTCTCCTGTTCTACAGAATTACCAAACCCGTCGGGGCCTCCCCAAACTCCAAGCCTGATACCAAGTTCTTTTGCTTTTTCGTACATGGGATCAAAACCTTTGGGAAATTGCTTTTTAAAACGTTCGCTTTTTGTACTTCCGTAAAATTTAGCCCCGTCAATTGCACCGGCATCAAAAGCATATATATCCAGTTGCATTCCGTACTCTTTTTTTAGCCATTCGAAAAATGCAAGGTTGGTTAAGGTATGTTCTTCGGTTGCTCCTTCGTTGGTGTTATTTATCCACGAAAAATACTGGGCACGTGCGGGAGTTCTTTCATCGGCTCCGGGAAATATGTCTTGTCCTTTCAGAATAAAACAACTCAATACGATGAAGAATATTAATATAAATCTTTTCATAATTCATGGTTTATAAAAATTGAGGTTGCCCTATTTTTTTTTGGGCAACCTCTTAACTAACTACACTAATATTAATGCACTGTAACATAATCATCTAACATCCCACCACACACTATGCAACATACTATTTCTGTTTGTTGCATCAAATGCCATGTCAAAGTTTTCTTTATTATAGAGCATCTCAGAATCGGGATACGCAACTCTACTTGGCCATTCACCATTAGTATCACCCAGATGAACTTTAGGAGAATCACTTGCCAAACGCTGAGGAATTGCCGGATATCCAGTCCGTCGCATTTCAGAATAAGCTTCAATCGAATTGGTCATTAGCGCTACCCATTTCTGCATGGCTATCTGCTCAAATTTTTCTTCATCAGTTCCTGATAAAACAGTTGCTTCAGAGGCCATAAAAGCGTCAATATCATCTTCAGAATAATGGAATTCATTAACCAATTCTCCGTTGCTGTTTATGAACTCATCTTCTCTGTGCCAAAATTTGAGAGAAGCTTCAATTCCTTTCCGGTACCAGTCATTTGCCAACTCGTCAGAAGCAGTAACTCCCAAACCAAATAAGCAGGCCTCTGCTTTCAGAAAACATACCTCCGAGTACATAATATTCAATGTAGGCAAATCCTTCTGATAGGTAACCGATCCGGCATATGAAAAATTAGCCCGGGTTAAAACATCATCATACCCATTGGGCAGACCGTCAAAGCCTTCAGCATTATCACCTTCAACAACAGGTAAAGCATAACATGGAAGACGAGGATCGTTATTCTGTTTTAGAAAATCAACCATTAATTTACTTGTATTGGTTCTGGTACCTGGTTTTAACTCATTATACTGTGGATGATAGTAACCATTTTCATCCCAATTTTCAAATGCAGCCGATTCTTCCGGGCTATCAATTAAAGGATAATTCCATACATCTTGTAAAACTGATATTGCTTTTGTTTCATCTACAAAACGAATACGCAATGCCATTCTGAGGCGAAGAGAATTAGCAAACTTTTTCCAACGTTGTAAATCCCCATTATAGACCCTATCACTTGATCCTAAATCAAGAACACTTTCATCTCCAATTAAATCAATGGCTGTTTTTAAATCATTAAAAAGAGCATAATAAATATCCTTTTGTTTATCATATTTAGGGTTTAATACCGGATTTCCATTCTCATCTAAAGCTGCTGCTTCTGAAAAAGGGATATCACCATAACAATCTGTCAACTTTTGAAAACCAAAAGCCCGAAAAATAAGAGCAACTGCTCTACTGAGTTTATCAACTCTTTCATTGCTATCCTGTGTTCTTTTTATGGCATCTTTCAAATTATTGTTTGCTATATATACTTCATCCCAAATCCCACTAGGAAAACGAAAATATTGACCGGCAGGGAACGAGGTTCCCGCATAATGATATGCAATATCAGCCAAATTTGCAAAATCGGAATTATTATTGAACAGGGCTTCAAAAGAGCTATTAATAAGATAAAGAGGATCTGCATCGTTCACCTCGTTGATATTGGTATTTACATCTTCCATATCCCTGGTTGTACAAGCTGTAAAAACCAGAACAAATAGTAAAAATTTATATGAATATTTCATGATTCTAACAATTTATGAATTATAACTTCAGCTTTACATTAAAAGAGATAGTTCTTGCTGATGGCCAATAACCTGTTTCAATACCTTTCTGTCCATTTGAAACAGTATTATAAACATAGCTATCTGGATCATAATGCTCTGTTCCTTTGTAGAACAAAAATAGATTACGCCCCACAAGAGATAGATCAATTGAAGAAAAAGACAATCTTCGGGCAATTGACTTTGGCAAAGAGTACCCTAAACTTAGCTGACGCAATTTCACATATGATGCATCTTCAATATCGTTTCCGGCAATCTGACGATTCCAGCTATGATTGTCCCAATATTTATCAGGTCTTGCATATCGGGTATTTTCTCCTTCATTTTTAATCCCCCCAATCTGTACACCTTCTTCATTAACCAGAGCCGGATCATAAAATACACTCTTGCCAACCATTAAGTCATTTCCACCTGTTAGAATCCATTCAGATGTGCTTTGCCCTGCTGCTATTCTTTCTTGTTCCGACCTTATCCATTCTTCACGTCCGGCTAAAGAAGCAACTGAAGTTCCCTGTTCATCCATATCAATATTTGTACGGGAATAAATCTTTCCTCCAACACTTGCATCCACCTGAACCCCAAAAGAGAGATTTTTATAGCTAAAGTTATTTTGCCATGAGGCAGTAAAATCAGGTTCAACTTCTCCCAAATCAACATATTCTTCTGTCCTCATCGGGATCCCATTAGCATCAACAACTACCAATCCTTCATTATTTTTCAAATAGTCACGTCCCTGAATAGTTAAGTAAGACTTTCCTTCTTTGATAACATTTCGGGCAAAACTTTCTGCCGCAACCTGAATAGGCTGTCCACCATTAGGCAACTCAATTACCAACGATTTATTTTTGGCAAAAGTAAGTGCTGAATTCCATTCAAAATTACCTGTTCTTACTGGGTAAGTATCGAGTAATAATTCAACCCCCTTGTTTTGAATATTACCTCCATTCAAATTCATTGAATAATATCCGGTGGTTGCAGAAAGTGGTTGCGAAGGAATTATTTGATTATAAGTATTTGATTTATAGAATGCCATATCCAGGTTAACTCTACCTTTAAATGTCCTGATATCCAGACCAATCTCGTGTGACTTTACACGTTCCGGTTTCAAATCATTAAAAGGCAAAGTACCAGGATTGCTTTGGGAGATCTCCCCATTATTACCAAAAGAAGAGCTATAAACACGGTTAATCACGTAAGGATTGGTATCATTCCCTACCTCTGCATAAGAGTATCTAACTTTACCAAAACTTAGCCAATTGGGCATATTATCTTTAATTAATTCGCTAAATACAAAACTTGTCGTTCCTGAAAAGTACCCGTAGCTGTTATTATCTGTGTTTAAAGTTGAACTCCAGTCATTTCGGTATGTAAAATCAACAAACCAGGTATTTTTATATCCAGCTTGAGCTGATCCGTAAAGAGAATTAATCAGTTTTTCAACCTCATTGTAACTAAAGTTTTTCGAAGTTGTAAAGTTAATCCGTTCCAGTTCATTGGTTGGGAAACCGGTTCCGTTAAATGTTCCGAATTTTGCAAACGTTTTATATTGACTTCCACCAAAGTTTGCCGATAAAGTTAAATCATCAGCCATAAACTGGTCGTTCCACAAGAACAAGAAATCTGAGGTATAATTTTTTGTAAAACTTTCCTGGTAAATATATCTTCCGTCATAATTTCCCCAACGCGACTGCTTGGCATATACGGTATGAGCATCAAAATCAGCCTGATCGAAGCCGTATCGTACCATAACGTTAAAGTTATCATTAAAATCATAATTTACTTTCATATTACCAACTACACGCCTTCTTTTATCCTTGTTAACATCATTATACAATCCCCAATAGATATTACCTGTCCAGGTAGTAGTAGCCCATGTTACAGGATCGCCATCCTTAAAATTGTTAGGCCATACTTCACCAGAAACCGGATACTCGTATCTTCTGATATCTGAATCATAATAACTTCTTGGATTTCTGATTAGAAAATTAAAAGAATTTCCGCTGTTTCCTCCAACCAGTCGGTTATCTGCTTCTTGCTCCGAATAACTTAATTTCATATCAAAATTTAAGTTATCTGTAACCTCTTCTGTAATTCTTAAGGAACCACCTACCTTTTTTCCATCGCTAGCCTCCATGTACTCATTAACTTTCTGATACATAAATGAGGCAAAATAGCTCGCTTTGTCTGTAGCATAAGACAGAGATACATTATTATCAAATGTTGTACCAATACGAAACGGTTCTTTAATATTATCAGGTTGAGGAGAAAACTTACGTATAGGTTTTTCTCTTAACCAATACACATGAACATCTTGTCCTTCCATTTTTGGTCCCCAGCTTTCATCACGGGTTCCTCCGCCAATATATGGCAAACCATCGGGATCTGTTCCGGCAAACTCACCAATATTGGATTTTCCCTGGCCATAAACATTTTGAAGGTTTGGCCAAACATAAGCTTGTTTAAAAGAAACTCCCGATTTTATTTCCAGCCCAATTCCCTGATTTTTCAAGCGTTTTTTAGTTGTAATCACCAAAACACCATTGGCTGCCTTTGATCCATACAATGCTGATGCATTAGCTCCCTTCAAAACGGTAACGCTTTCAATATTATCTGGATTTAAATCGGATATCCCTTGACCTCGATCAAACCCTCCTGATTGTCCATAGTTGCTATTATCAAAAATAACTCCATCAACCACAATTAAAGCCTGATTATTGCCAAACACAGAGGAATTACCGCGGAGAACTACACGAGAAGAACTCATACTTCCAGTCGTTGATGTTGTGATTTCCATACCCGCGACTTTCCCTGTCATTGCATTAAGTAAATTTGATTCTGATGTTTCGCTTATATCTTTGGAACTAATCTCAGCAACCGAGTACCCCAATGCTTTCTTGTCTCTTCTTATACCTAATGCTGTTACAACGACTTCTCCAACACCAATCGCTTCTTCCTCCATCACAAGATTGATATTACCACGATTGTCAACTACAATCTCATGCGTTCGCATCCCTACAAAGGAAAAAACTAAAACACCATCCCCTGGAACATTTTCAATGGTATAATTTCCATCAAGATCGGAAACTGTTCCCTGAATCGTACCTTTCACAATAACTGCAACCCCGGGAAGTGGCTGACCTGAGGAATCCGTAATATTACCTCTTACGCTAACTTCGACATTCTGATCTTCTACATTAAGCGAAGACAAAATAACCTGACGTCCCTTAATCTCATAACTGATACCCGCTTCAGGTAATACTTGATCAAGCACCTTGTTGATTGGAAAATCATCGAAATTCACAGATACCATTTGGTTAACGTCAATCTCCCCACTGTAAAAAAAGCGATAAAGACTCTGTTCTTCAATTAAATTAAGAAAAGACTCCATTCGAACATTTTGAACATTCATAGTCAATCTGTTCGTTTGTGAAAACCCCTTTGAAGCAAATACTCCGATAACAGAGAAAATCAAAATGAAGGTTGTTAGTTTCATTTTCAATAAGATTTGATTGAGAGATGACCAACTGTCACCGCAACGTCGTTTTTTTTTCATAATTTTGTAATGATTGGTTTGTACTCCTTATAAATCAATTTTTAAAAAAGAAGTAGGAAGTCGCATTTCCTGCTTCTTTTGTTTTTAGTTAAGTCATTCTCTTATTTTTCGTTTATTTTTTCAACGCATTTACTTTTATCATCCGTTCTTTTGAATTATAATAATAGGTAACCGATGCTACCTTGCAAATAATATCCATCACTTCACTAATCGTCTCATTTTCGATGGTCCCAGAAAACCAAAGTCCTTCAAAATCGGCTCTTGAATACTGTATATCAACATTAAACCATCTTTCCAGACGTCGCATGGTCTCTGGGAATGTTTCTCGCACAAAGATCAATTTTCCATCTTTCCATGAAGTATATATCTGTGTATCTACCTGACCTTTTACGAACTGGTTATCGATAAGTTGGACTTGATTCCCAGGCTCTAAAGTTCCCAGTCTCGTCCCTTTCACATTCAAAATTTCAACTCGCCCACGTTCCAGTGTTGTTACAAATTCTCCTTCCTCATAGGCCTGCACATTAAAGGCTGTTCCCAATACCTCTACACTTCCTGATTTTGTTTCTACAGAAAAGGTATTCTTGCTTTTTGCAACATCAAAGAAGGCCTCTCCCCGAAGCTCAACAGCACGATTTCTATTAAAATTTGCAGCATACGAAATTGTTGATCCGCCGTTAAGCCATACTTTTGAGCCATCTGGCAATTCAAATTCGGTTTTTGCACCGTTCGGGACGCTAACTTTTTGCACTAGTTGCTTTTCATCACCAAGCTCCTGCCCTCGATACA
Organism: Sunxiuqinia sp. sy24; assembly: GCF_052677165.1. NCBI lineage: Bacteria > Pseudomonadati > Bacteroidota > Bacteroidia > Marinilabiliales > Prolixibacteraceae > Sunxiuqinia > Sunxiuqinia sp. sy24. Next base: position 13,292 of record NZ_JBQYLH010000028.1, on the reverse strand, counting down.
TCCAAACATTGGCTATAACTAAGCCCACCACAAGAGCAGCCGCTATTTTCAGTGCAATGGAGTAATACTTTGTTCTCTGCAAAGAGTGACTGAGCTCTTCATTTAAAATTCTCTGCTTGATTTTTTGCAATAAAAGTGGATTTTGTTCGCCTGAAAATATTTCCTGAGACTGTCGACGCCATTCATCATCCATAAACCGATGAATCTCCGGCTCATTCTTTTTCCAATTGATAAAATCAGCAAACGTATCAAACTCGTTAGGAGTAAGTACTGATTGAAAATATTTTTTGAATAGATTTTTCATTCTGTGTTGTCTATTAGTAATACACAGCAAAGGGAACCATCCCTAAAGAAAAATCAAAAAAAATTACAAAAAGAGGTAAAAATAAAGCACCGACAAGAGTCCCAACTCCTCCAATCGAACTTTTATCAGACTGATTGACTGCCCAATATGATACTCCACTGTTTTTGTTGAAATGTTTTTCTTTTCTGCAATTTCTTTATGCGAAAGTCCCTCGATGCGGCTCATTCTAAAAATTTCCTGTTGTTTGGGCGGCAATTCATCAATGAGGTTTTCAACCCTTTCTTTTAACTCATCATATTCCAAATTCCCCATCGTAAGATACTCTTCTGCCACAGAGGCCTCCACCATTTGATCACGAAACTTTTGGTTATTCAAACGGCTTCTTAGCTCATTCAGCAGTAAGTTTCGGGTTATGGTGAATATGTATGAATTAAAGGACTCTGAACTTCGAATCTCTTTCCGGTTGTGCCAAATTTTAAGAAAAACCTCTTGCAGAATATCATCAATTCCATACTCTAGCTTCAGAAATGATTTTGAGAAACTATAGAGTCGTGAATAATAATAATTGAATAATTCTTCCAAAGCCTGTTGATTATCTTCAGAAAGTTCTTTCAAGACTTTACTCTGATTAAATTCTATATCCATTGGGAAGATTTGATCTCACAAACTTATAAAAAGATCAGAATAAAAACACATAGGAGGCATTCCAAAGGATTCTTGTTGCTATTTTATTTGCTCAATAAGGAATATCAGAAATAGTAAAGTCAACGATAGTGATCTGTATAAAAAAAGAAAAAGCCAATCCCAACAGCCAAATGATAAGGTGGTGTCCCCCACCTAGCTGAAAAGATTGGCTTTTTTTGCTGGAAAAACTGACAAAATGTACTGGAAAGCCTACTCCCATCCCAGGAAGAACACCTGACATAGCTGGAAGAAGGCGAAAAAGATTAGGAAAGAGTAGTCGGTAATTCCCTTTTTTTAAAAAAAATACGCTCTCAAGCAAAGGCAGCCCAAATATTTCAACCACGAGTACTAAAAAAACTAGACTGAAGCGAATCTCCAGTCTAGTTAATAGTTCTACTCTATTGAGCTTGATGAGTCAGTATCGCATATTTAGCGGCAACCCACATTAATTACCCGATCAAATCTTTGGTTCCTGGAAGTTGTCAGAACTAGATTCGTCCTCTCCTTTATATTCCAGAATAAATACAGCAATCGAATCTGCACTCTTTTCATTCAGGCGGATAAAATAGTCATACTTGCCCGTTTTTTCCAATGTCAATGTTTTATTGGGCGAAGCAAGTGGGTAAACCTTAGCAATTTCCTTGTCTTTAGGAACTTTAACAGTTAAACCACCTGTAACAGGAACATTCGTAACCAAGAGGTAAGTTTTGCCGTTGGTTCTGCTTTTAGTAAAGTATCCCCAGTTCTGTTTATCCAAGCCAGCATAACCACAATCGTGGATTGCCTCCCCGTTTTTCTTCATCCATTTGCCAATATCGGCAGCCCGCTCAGTTTCTTCCGGGCGAATGTTGCCAAGTCCATCGGGGCCAAAGTTCAATACGAAGTTTCCATCCATTGATACGCAGCGAATAAGCATTTCCAACAACTCATTGCTACTTTTCACATGTCCCTTCCAATTTGAATTATAGCCCCACTGGTTTTCAGGGATGGTCATGACACAATCCCAGTCATTACCGTTCAAAACATCAATATTTGCCGGGATTTTACGTTCCCATCCTTGCTCATAATCTCCCATCATGTCGCCATTGGCATCAAAATGGCGATTGCCTTTTTCATCAGCCCGAAAGCGACTGCCGATAATCAAACCGGGAATCATTGAGCGCAATTCTTTTCCTAGCTCATCGGCAAATTCTGCTTGTTCAACCCAAGCTTTATCCCAGGTACCATCAAACCACAAACCTTTTGTTTCAGGATACAAATCGAGCAATTCCACCAATTGGTTGCGTGTAAACTGTTTGAACTCTTCGTAAGCCGGACGTTCATCATCGCTTTTAATTTTGCTGCGATAGCCCGGATGATTCCAGTCGATAATCGAAAAGTACAAATAGACATCAATTCCTTCGGCAGTATAGGCTTTTACTAAATCACCTACAATATCTTTTTTATAAGGTGAATTTTCAATGGTATAATCGGTGTATTTACTTGGCCACAAACAAAATCCATCGTGATGTTTTGTGGTAATAAGCATATATTTGGCTCCCATCTCTTTGGCTTGACGGGCCCATTTTTTTGCATCAAAATCTTTGGGATTGAATTGTTTGTACAACTGATCGTACTCATCGCGTGGCATCTCATTCCACGCACGAATCCACTCTGCAGCGCCCGGATAAGCTTTTCCGTTCCATTGTCCTCCAGGAATGGCATAAACACCCCAGTGAATGAACTGCCCCAGCCCATAATTACGCCAAGTTTCCATCATCGCATCTGTGCGTCGCCCCAATCGGTGTGCGCCATGCTCCAATGCAACAGAAGCTCTTTTGGGTTTTTCATAAAATTGACTGTAGCTCGGAGTACTTAATCCAATTAAAAAGATTACTAAAAAAAGAATAACGTTTTTTCTCATAACTAAAATTTTACCAGCGATCTATCTATTTGATTAATTGATTATTTATTTTAGGTTGTCGGCCATTTCCTGATGTTGCTCAGGCTGTTATTTAGCCAAGTTTGTCATTTCAAAATATCAAGTCGAATCAATTGCTAAACTAAAAGCAAACGAAGCAATTTCGAGGTGGTTAATACAGGCTCAACATTGCTTCGTTTGTGTTTATTCATGATGAAGTAAGGAATTGGGTTACTTCTCTAATTTTATTTTACGATTCAATGCTTCTAAAAAGTAGTAATCAGCATAGTTCAGAGGAACATCAATTTCAGCTCCATGAGGAATACTTCCAACAGAATGCATTAAAATGAAATTTCCGTTTTCACCTAGTGGTGCACGGTAAGCATCACTTCCCAAGCTATGCATAATTTTGTCAGCCCAACCTTTGTAAAAGTCATAGTCGGTATAGCTTGCCATTTCGTATAAAGCCGACGCCATAATAGATGCGGCAGATGCATCACGCGGCGTATTTGGAATTTCTGGCACATCAAAATCCCAATAAGGAACGAAGTCTGTTGGAAAATTCTTATGGTTGATTACGAAGTTGAATGCTTTCTGTGCTTGCTCCAAGTATTTAGGATCTTTTGTTTCGCGGTAGCAAACAGTGAAACCATAAATTCCCCAGGCTTGTCCGCGTGCCCATGCTGACTCGTGGGCATACCCTTGAGCGGTTTCCCTGGCACGAACCGAACCATCCTCTAGGCTGTAATCCACAACGTGATAACAGCTGTAGTCCGGGCGGTAGTGGTTTTTGATCGTGTTGTCGGCATGCTCTACAGCCAAATTGTAGAAGCTTGAATCGCCACTTAACTTGGTTGCATTAAACAGCAGTTCCAAGTTCATCATGTTATCAATAATTACAGGGCACTCCCATCCTCTTTGGGACTGCCAGCCACCAGTAACATTCCACGATTGAATGACTCCCGCTGTTGGACGGAAACGTGTTGCCAATGATTTTGCAGCCTGAACAATTACATCAGCATATTTGGGGTTTTTAGTCAAACGATAGCCATTTCCAAAGCTACATTCAATCATAAAACCAACGTCATGGTGCCAAGTCAAGTATTTAACTGAGTCCAATGCTTCCGTATATTTTTGGGCATAAGGCAACCAATAATCATCACCTGTCAACTCATACGTTTGCCACATGGAGCCTGGAAAAAAGCCGCTGGTCCAGTCTTCCCGGCGGATGTAACGAATCTTGCCATCTTTAATGGTCCTTGGATTCAGTACTTTGCCCGAAGCTTCAATTTTTTCAACTTGTAATTTCTGTTGAGCAGTAGCAAACTCAATATTTTCATTGATAAAGTTCGACTCTTCACCTTTCTGCGGTTGACATGCAACGATGGCAGTTCCAAGCAGTAAGGCAGCAATACTGTTTTTCAATTTCTTCATTTGTTCGTATTTATATATTTCAGTAATAAAAAAATCCTGAGTTTTAATCGCTCCGGTTGATCTTCCGAAGCATCAAAACTCAGGAAAATATTTTTGTTGTTATTCTTCTACTCGTCCAGGCTGACGTCTGCCAGTTCCTTCTGAGTTGGTTAAATCATCGCCCAAATCTTTTCTGGCTTCAACAGCCAATGCTTCCAGTTCTGCAAGCTTTTCCGGATAAAATTCCATGACATTGTAGCGTTCACCCGGGTCACGGCGAAGGTTATACAAACCTTTTTCAATCAAGGCATTTTCAGGTGTTTTCCCGGGTTGTCCGTCACGCCCTGGGATATTGTTCTCATAAGTACGTCCGTGGTGCTCAAACACCAGTTTCCAATCACCTTTACGAACAGCTTCCAGGTTATTTCTTCGGTAATAGTATAAGAAGCTTGTTCTTGGTTTAGTGCTAAAATCACCTTGAATTAACTGGCTTAAATTAACTCCATCAATCTTTTTCTCAGGCATTGGGCTTTCCGCCAATGTTGCGATGGTCGGTAAAATATCAATTCCCGAAGTCAGGTAATTGCATACCGCCCCTTCTGGAGTTACGCCTTTCCATTTCATTACACAAGGTACACGCTGGCCTCCTTCAAAAGTAGTTCCTTTACCTTCGCGCAAACCACCAGAGCTTCCGGCATGGTTTCCATAGGTCATCCACGGTCCATTGTCCGAAATCACAATGACCAACGTATTTTCGGCTAAATTAAGCTGCTCCAAAGTCTGATTAATTTGACCAATACTCCAGTCAATTTCCATGATCACATCGCCAAATAAGCCTTGCTCTGATTTACCTTTGAACATGTCTGAAACAAAAAGCGGAACGTGTGGCATGGGATGTGCCAGATACACAAAGAATGGATTTTCTTTATTCTTTTGAATGAAGTCAATCGTTCTTTTGGTAAAGTTCTGAGTAAATTGCGATTGATCCGGATTTTCCTGAATCACTTCATTTCCTTCAAACAAAGGAAGTAGCGGATAATAGTTCTTATTAACCGGATGATTTGGCCACATATCGTTGGAGTACGGAATTCCAAAAAACTCGTCAAACCCATGCTGAAGTGGCAAAAACTTTTCGCGGTGTCCCAAGTGCCATTTCCCAAAAGCAGCTGTCGCATAGCCTTTTTCTTTTAGTAACTCAGGAATGGTTTGCTCATCCGGATTTATACCGATCGTAGCGCTGTGGTCCAGAGCTCCATGAAACCCGACACGGTTCGGATAACAGCCGGTCAACAATCCAGCCCGCGAAGCGCTACAAACAGCCTGCGGAGAATAGAAATGTGTAAAAACAATCCCCTCGCCTGCCATTTTATCAATGTTTGGAGTCGTAAAACCTGTAGCTCCATTCAAAGAGACATCTCCATACCCCATATCGTCCATGTTGATAAGGACAATATTGGGTAAACGATCGGTTTTCGGTTTTTCGGTAGTTGCACAAGAAGCCAAGCCTGCAATGGCCACGCAACCAGTAATAACTGCTCTCATTCGTTTATTTTTTGTATGATATTTAGATATTCAGACATTTTTGATCTTCTCAACAAGCTTATTCAGGTTGAACAACAAAAGAGTAAGTTCCTTTTGAACGAAGTTTTGTTGCCGTAAAAGTTAATCGATAAAGGCAATCACCCCATACTTTCGACAATCTTGGATCGTCCAACGAGATCCGTTCAATCGTAGGCTTAAAGCCTGCTGCATCATATTTCAAACTTACGTCTCCTCCTTTTGCATGAATCAGGACAAGGCCCGACTCATCAATCTGAGGTCTTTCACGTGTCAAAAAATTGACTTGGTTATAATCTTTAGCTTCTTTCAATTCAAAACGATCAGTTATTGAAAAACGCTCTTTGCCTTTGAAAGAATAAGCCCGATTCCAGCTTTTTACGGCAGCTTCTTCCGGATAAGCTTGTTCCAGATTGGCTGAGAACTGTCGTTTTCCGGCATTAAACTTAACCGAGCTTGCTTTATATTTACTTCCATACTTTTGCGGAACACCATTGATCACTGGCAAGTTGTGGTAGTTACTTTGCATGGTCCAAATGGAGTACCGCTCGCTACTAAACGTTTGGCGGGTGTATGTTCCAACTCCTGCATCAACCAGCACCGGCTCGTTGTTGTAGTACAAAATAAATGTTCCCGCATCGTTGTGGTTGTGACTTTCATTATTGAAACCGCCTTTTCCAGCAAAAAAGAATCCGTTACTTTGGCGCATGTAGCAAAACTCCGTTTGTGGATACCACACTGAAGCTTCAGTATCTAGTGAGGCTGTTGTTGCTTTCAAGTCCTGGAAGATGGTTAAATTCTCCAAGGTGCGAAAAACATCTCGCCCGTGTGATAGACGGGAAGGATTGTTTTCCCTTTGATAGAGGTAAGCAGCAAACTGTTTTAGCAAATCGCTGTCAACGGCTCGCCCATATCGGAAAATGGTTCCCATAGGACCTCCACCTTTGGCTGATGCATCTGCAAAGTTGACTACCCAGCCGTTGCCAATATAGGACTTTGCAATGTACTCACCCATATTGCGGATTTCAGGCTCATCAAAAAGTGTTACCTCTCCTCCGGTTGCAGTCGTCAACAAGTCAAGGTAGTCAAATAGTTTACCGGCAGCATGTCCCCAGTAGGAAGGGCCTTCTTCGCAAGCACCGTCTGCATTCACGTAGTTGATAAATTTATCGACAGAAACCATGGTCCGGTGAACGGCTTCAGCTAACTTCTGTTGATCATCTTCAATCAGCAAAAAAGTAGCCAGCACATTTGAATTACACCATGGATTCCAATTGTTTACCATTGTTTTTCGAGTGGCATGAAACGCTTGCCACCAATAGTTGTCTCGTTCCATGTATGGAACCATAATGCGCTCACGCAAGTTGTCAACCAAACGCTGATCAACCAACGGATTCACTTTATTCAGTTCCTCTTTTAAGAAATAATGCACCCAAGCCAACATTGAGGCAACATCGCCTGCTGTCAGGTCAATCACCTCTTCTTTATATGCAGGAAGCGATGTTTTAATCGACTGAGCTCCATAAAAGTGTGCAGAAAGTGCCCAAGATGTCATTTCGCAAGAAAGCCACACACCATTGACAATTTGATCAACGAAACGACCTTCCCCTTCAGCAAGCTCTGCTAAAAAAAGAGCTGCCAAAGCGTTGTTATTTTCGCCAAATGGTTTTTGCATGATATCCCGGTTTCCACTTCTCTCAAATTCGAGATAAGCTGTGGCCGGAACGACATTCCATTCATAATCCAGGTAAGTCTCACCTTTGCGGATTAACTCGTCTTTCAACCCAACTGTTAGCTTGTCCCAAGCGGCACGATCAGCATAATCGGGATAAGTCACCCACTTTTGAGCAGGGATCAAGCTCTGCTTTAATTGGCTCAGGCTTGCTTCCTTTTGCAAGAGGTCTTTCTGCTCCCAGGCTCCTGCTGAAAAAACCGAAAAAAGGGTAATTAGTAGTAAAAAAGTTGTAGTCGTTTTCATATGTAGTTTGATTGAATATTATTTTTTCATCACAGGTTCGGGGTGTTCGTCAACATCAAACGGATTGAAGTAATATAAGCCAGCTTCTTGGTATTGTTTGAGATGAGGCTTTAAGCGCTCTAAAAAATCGGCGTAATCCTTTTGACTTTTGTCAGACCATACCGATTCGGCCATTGCAGCCAAACGGGGGAACAGCAAGAAATCAAACCGCTCAACTGAATCAACTGTTTCTGTCCAAAGGTTAGCTTGAAAACCAAGAACCAAATCGTATTCTTTTGCTGAAACCGGAAGCTGGTCAACAGAGAAAGTGTAGACATTCTCCAACTGGTTAAATCCACCAGCCCAGCGTCTACCAACTTTATGACCGGGGTGTTGTACAAAGTCAAAATACAGTGGAAGACGAGGACAAATGACTGTTTTATGTCCGTTTTTCAAGCCCAATTCCAATTGCTTGGGCTGGTCGTGGCGCCACCAGAAAATAATGCTGTTATCCTTTGGCAAGCCTGCATTGGCCATTTCATCCCAAACCAATACTTGGTTATTCATATTTAAAATCGAATCGGACATACGACGCATGAATAAGTCTTCAACGGCTTTCAAATCGGCCAGTTTTTCAGTCTTCATTAATTGTTGAACAGCAGCATCCGTTTTCCACTGGTGGTTTCCAAAACTGACTTCATCACCACCAACGTGAATCATTTGCGAAGGAAAAAGAGCATCCACCTCACGCAAGATATTGGTTAAATATTGATAAGTACCTTCTTTGGCCGGATGGAATGTAAAATCAGGGTATTTTTCTGAGCCGCCACCACTAAATTCCGGGTAAGCCCTGTTCGCCGCAGTAGCATGTCCGGGCATATCAATTTCTGGAATGATCACAATATGGCGTTCGGATGCATAAGCAACAATCTCTTTAATGTCTTCTTGCGAATAGTATTGGCAAGCTGCCTCTTTGTCTGAATGATTCCCCACTCCACCAACTTCGGCTAGTTTCGGATAATTCAAAATCTCTACCCGCCAACCAGGTTCATCTGTCAAGTGCCAGTGAAAACGGTTTAGTTTATAATAGGCCATCCAGTCGAGCAAGGACTTAACTTTCTCCTTGCCAAAAAAGTGCCGGGATTCATCCAGCATAACACCGCGCCATCCATAAGCCGGATTATCTGAAATATTCACACAAGCAATTGAATTATTTTGACTGTTATTTGCCAGTTGCAGTAATGAGATTATGCCGTAAAAGGCACCCTCTTTGCTTTCTGCCTGAATCGTTATCTGGTTGGGTGTAATGATCAACTCGTACAACTGCCCATTATTCAATTTCTGCTTTTCCAGTACAATTTCCGCTTCTTGGCTATTCTCTACGATCGTACTTGAAAGCTTTTGGTACCGAAGGAGTTCTTTTTGTAAGAAGTAGATTTCACCGGCGAAATCCGTATAACTCTGAATACGTAAGCCAGCATGCAATTGAAACTGGCCCTGCCCCATAGATGATGAAGTTGGAGCGGGAATTACATAGGCTATTTCTTGTGCCCAAATCTGCTGTACAGCACACAAAATGAACAAGATTAGAATTAGTTTTTTCATAGATAGGATATTTATTATTCACCTCTTTAGAAGACTCATCTCTCCTTCCTCTAAAGTCACAATCAATTATTTTTCTATTGACTGTTCGAAGATAATTAAAAGAAGTGGAATCGATTGCACAAATTTTATTCAAAACCAATTTTATGCATTTTTTTCTTGAGCCATTTTTGGGGGAGAAAAGAACATCTCCTCTCCCCAAAACCATTCCTATCGTCCAATTCTAATTGAGTCCTTCAAACTCTTCTTGTTGACGTTCAATCTCCTTTAGCTTCCACTGATTCAACTCACGCTGGGTTTCTTCTAACTTTTGTTTTAGCTCCTCAACTTCAGCTGGTTCAACATCATTGGAATTTGTTCTGGTTGATTGCCCAACCTTTGCTGCCGGCTGTTCATTGTAGATAAACGACATATTCGCAGGAATGCTTTCGATAACCAACTCTCCTTTTTCGAGACGGTTAATACCTCCAAATGCGGGTTTTGCAACAATGGATATTTTCCCAGGAGTAGTGGTTGAACGAATCAAAGCAGGAGCTGTTCCCCACTCTACTTGCCGTGGATTGGATCCAATTGCAGCATCACCAATCAAGCTGCCTTCCCCACTAACTTCAAAATAGATCTCATCTTCGCATAAACGCTTGACATTACCTCGATCGTCCTCAACAAAAGCAACGACTGTGAGCAAGTCAGATCCATCAGCTTGCAAAGGCGCACCAGCATGATCAGCCTTTAATACAATACGTGTTTTTCGACGGGCTGGCATACGGGTGCTGGTTGTTACCACCTTTCCATCTACAATTCCTTCGGCGACAACGGTTGCTTGATCAAACTTTCGAGCCCGATGTAATTTCTTTTCTTCCATGAAATCGAAAGCATCCTCAAAAACGACAATTGGATGTTTAATACCCGGCTCATCATTTCGTGCTTTTTGCGTTCCAACTTCTTTCCCAAACACGGTTAGCCGGACCTCATCGCAGTTGGTATAAACAGTAATATCTTCACTTGAAAAAGGTGAAAGTTCATTGGCAATAAAAACCATCGGCCCATTGTCAATATTCGAAATTTCAAGCTGAGGATCACGCTGACTACGGAACATGTACCAAGCGTATTTGGGCTGCCGGAACGCATCCATAATACCGCCCCAAAAAGGATCGGGATGGTAGCCCCGCTGGTGGTCGAACGAGTGCCACATGGTACCGCCTACATGCTGACGAGGTGTTTTGTACAAGCGGTCAATACATGAAAAAGGATAATCGGGTTTGGCATAGTGGTTGGCTTGGATTAACTGAGGAGCTTCGCCCCAACTAAGCGGCATCCGGCTAGTTGAGTTGTGTGAAGACCAGTCATCCACATTGTCGCCCCATTCGCGCGTAAAAACCGACTGCTCCATTTCATACTCATCGCGAGGGTGAGCAAAAACGACATCGAATATTTCGGTTGTTTCGGGGTGTGATGGCGACAAATCGGCTGCCGTATAAGCTCCCTGATAAGGAAATTCTTCGTGTACAATGTCATGAACAGCTTGTGCAAATTCTCTTGGATAATGTGTTTCGTTAAGAATTGGCTCCCAAAGCATAACACTTGGATGGTTACGGTCACGACGGATCATATTGCGGATATCGCTGTAAACACGTTCGCTAAAGATTGGCTTTTTGTTGTAAAACTGCCAACCAGGAGTTGCAACAATAACCAGCATTCCCAGCTCATCACAAGCATCCATAAAAGCAGGATCTTGTGGATAATGGGCAGAGCGAATCACCCGAAATCCAGCTTCACGTAATTTTTGGACGTCGCGCCAGTGCATATTATTCGAGATGGCACTCCCCACATAGGCAAAATCCTGATGACGATTGCCTCCAATCAACTTATCTTCAAAAGGTTTATTGTTAATATACAGGCCATCTCTTCCTCTAAACTCGATTTTTCGGATACCAATGCGAGTTCGGACAGCATCAACCTCACCTGAAGAACGCCCCAAAACACGAGAATCCAGCTGGTATAAATTCGGATGATCGGGATGCCAAAGCTCCGGATTGTCAACAATAATTTTCTGCTTAACTGTTCGGCTTTCGCCGGCTTTCATTGTCAGGCTGCTTTGGATTTTACCAACAGGTTTGTCTGATTCATCACGAATTATTGACTCCAGCTTCACGGTTTGTTTCTGTCCCGACTCATTCAAGACATGCGTTTCAACAACAACTGTTACCTGTTTTTCAGAAAGATTTTCGTAATGCACAAAAACACCGCCTCCGGCTACCACATCCGCAAAGTTAGGGTTAGTGATGTAAACAGGATTTGTTTCAACCAGCCAAACGTCCCGATAGATACCCCCAAAGTAGGCGAAATCCATTGTTTCCTGTGGCTTTCCTGGCGGATAATCCGGATCGTCGCTATTGTCGGCCATGACAGCTATACTATTATCTTTTCCAGGCTCAACATAATTTGTTACATCCACAATGGATGGCAAGAAACCTCCAAAGTGCGACTTTACAAGCTTACCGTTAATCCAAACTTTAGACTTGCCCATAATGGCTTCAAAATGGATAAATATCTTCTTACCAGCCTGCTCATCAGTTAGTCGAAACTGCTTCCGGTACCAGGCCACTCCCTGGTAATTTATCCCACCGCTGGCCTCTTCTGGTAACAATTCCAATCCATGTGGAACATTGAGTAATTCCCACGATGAATCATCAAAATCTGCTTGCCACGCATTTTCAACATCACCTTTGAAAAATCGCCAGCCAACATTGAAGTTATATACGATTCGTCCTTCACTTCCAGCTTTATAAAAACCTGCATGCGAATATTCTCTAGCACGAACCTCGATTGACTCTCCCGGCCATTGAGCCGAAACTCCAACTGCAACAATGGATAACACACATAAGGTGACCCATTTCAAAAACCATCTCCTCTGCTTCATTCTTTAATTTATTATTTTATCACCTGACAGTTAATAATCAATAAAGTCAGGCCTATGTTTAACTTTAATAAAAATCCAAGTCGGCTATAGCAGCCCATTTTCGATTGTTGACTTCAGCAACCGAAACAAATTTAATAAACCTTGCCAGACAAGAATTTCCAAGATCCACTTGCCGTTAATCTTGCTTTCTCTGGAACAACGACTATTTAAACAATAGTTTTAACTCCATCAAGTCAAGTTGTTGTGTAGGGTTAAATTTATCACTAATCAAGTATTCAATTATTGAATTTCTCAATTGCCCTGCTTCTGGTCGTTCAGTGAGTTTTGTTTCAATATCCATGCTACAAACCATCAATTTTCCTTTTCCAACTTTACATTCAAACAGTGTTCCCAATTTATGATTTCGTCCATAATGATCAATCACACGAATAATGGGGTTTACATTAATGCTAAGTGTATCCAAAATAATGGAACTCGACATTTCCTGCAAACTCCACCATTGCCAGTTGCTATGATATTCTGTAGGAAAATTCTCAAAAACAGGATGTTTTGGATCGCACATAATCCCCATGGTTGTATTTCCTCCTCTGGGTTTTGTCCAGAACCAGGTCGGACTCCAAAAAACGGTTTTCGGATTTCCCTCAAGGTAATTTCTTAGGTTTTCCTTGGCAGGTAACAACAAAACATTTTCACCATCTTCAAGCGCTTCTATTGCTTCTGTATCCAAGGTGTTCCGAATGACCAAACTTTGTGGCCAGACCTTTGCCTCAGCTTCAGGATAACACCAAATATCCCAATCGTTGAGGTATTCGGTTCCTTCAATTTCAACAGATACGGTAAGTTTGGCTGCCGTTTCTACAAACGACAAATCAACATTTATATCGCCTAAGGCAACACGTTCGCCTTGCGGAATATCCTGCAACCCGAAATTTCCTTGTTTAAGGATTTCTCCTGC
>NZ_JBQYLH010000027.1:0-48827 GCF_052677165.1 Sunxiuqinia sp. sy24 | reverse complement strand
CCTATTACGCCAACAGCACCTATAGCTGCTGCATTGGTTAAAAATTTACGTCTTGAGAAATTCGATTTTTCTGTCATCCTTTATGTTTTTATTAATTTAGGTTTCACTGTTAAAAGTAATACGAAGATGCTGCAGGTTTAGCCCACTCATTCTTTCACCTGTACTGATCGATCTTTAAATAGCAGAGTAAAAAGAAACAATACAACCAAAGACATTAGTGTAGTTGCTCCCCAAATGGCCTCCCAATTGTATCCGCCGGTATGTTGGTGGTAGTTTATGATCCAGGCACAGATTAAATTTCCCAATAAAAGACCAAGGCCATAAGTCATAAGGAAGATAAAGCCCTGAGCTTGAGCCTTCAGTTCTTTCGGGGCTTTTTTATCAATATAAATTTGCCCTCCAACATGAAAGAAGCCAAATATTAGGCCATGAATCAAAATTCCGATATAATACATCCAAGTCTGATTGATCAAGCCGCCCGCATAAAACGAAAGGTAGCGGATAACCAAAGCAACTAGCCCAAAAATCATCACTTTCCGAAGCCCCGATTTTCTGATTGCCAGAGGCACCAGCAATAGAAAACCCATTTCTGCGAGAACACCCCAGTTCATGGTTACTGAAATATAACGTGTATTCATGTTTAACAGGAATTCTGAGAAAAAAGAATAATACATGGCAAACGGGATCATGGAAAGAAATGAAAACAAGATAAAAATGGCAAAATTAGGATCCTTCAGCAATTGCAAGGTTCCCAATCCGAAAGCATCTGCAATAGTACTTTTGCCACCTTTTCCCAAAGGAGGAGTATCTGGTAAGACCAAATTGAAGATTGCGGCAATCAAGCTGACACCTGCCCCGCAAAAAAAAGGAATATTGGTTCCATCAAAATCCAGGTGCATAAAATGGACAAAAAACAAACTGAAAAGCCCGGAAGCAACCCATCCGATTGACCCAAACACCCGAACCTTGGGAAACTGCTCAGAGGGTATATGAACCATCGCAATAGTGCTCGTCAGACTCCACGATGGCATATAACCTAACATGGCAATCAACAGGCAAATGAATAAAATATCAGGATCTTTTGTAAAACCTGCCCCCAACAGCATTATAGCATTAATCATATTTAGTACGGAAAGCACTCTCTGGCTGGAAAAATATCGATCAGCCACCATCCCTATCAATGGAGAAGCAATACATCCTATAGCCATAGAGCTTAAGATGAAGGCTTTCTGTGTGCTACTCACTTCCAAATTTGTTAAATAAGCTGCCAAAGGAACCCACCAAACGGCATACATCATGTACTGAAGAAGCATCATTAATGAAAGCTTGAATCTAATCATATAACTAGTTTACAAAGGGTTAAACAAACGTGTAAATTGATTTGTGAAGATTATTTTCAACTAGCAACAGTTGGAAAGCGATTTGAAATAATCGCCTCGAAACCAGCTAAATAACACAAGGCAGACTCTTACGAAGGAGCTGCCTTGTGCTCAAATACCTCCCTAAAGACTAATTATATCCCGGATTTTGCTGAAGCTGAGGAGCTTTATTAATTTCCGTCCTGGAAATGGGCAACCAGTAGTTGGAATCATCCCAAGCCCGATCATCAACACTTTTAGCCGTATCATAAAACCAACGCTTACTGCCATCAGCATAATGGTAAATCTTCATGAGGTAAACATCCTCGATCACCTCATCAGCTATCATCCATTTGCGCATCATGTACCAACGATCGCCTTCACCAAAAAATTCTAACTGTCGCTCGTTGCGGTACCACTCTCGGGCCTGATCCTGATCTGTTGTTACCCTGTCGGGTAATCCTGCGCGGTTACGAACCATATTTAAAGCATTCAGTCCAGCTTGCAAATCACTACCTCCCAATTCGATACATGCTTCCGCATAATCCATTACCACCTCGGCATATCTGAACTCAAGCCATGAATTCTGGTTATTAAAATGCTGGCCAACTGTTGCTGGATCCTGGTACTTTTTGAGGTAATACCCATTTTTGGTTCCATTCCAGCCTTCAATAAAACTCTGGCGAGTGTCAAGCCCTGCTGTAGTATCCCCCGACACGATATAATAGCCCGTTTGAACACGTCCCTCCGGGTCGATTCCGGCTCCATCGCTGGGGCGATCCATCCACTTAGCTCCATCAAACAATACAGTAGCATAAAATCGAGGTTCACGACCTACATAAGGATTAATTTCCGGATCGGCTTCCAACTCAGTAGCAGTAGCTTCACGCAAAAAGTCATCCCCCGCATTATATTTATCCCATACAAAGGGTGTTCCGTCAGCCATCTCAAACTTCCTTACAACAGGCTCGTTCGGGCCGTTATTCCCCCAATTGTGATAGCCGTTGGGTCCCCACCATCTGTTTTGTGTAGTAGTATTCCCTTGTGATTGCAAGTGCTGGATACCCCATATTACTTCATTATTCCATTCTCCTTTTTGAGTAAAAATATTAAAGAAATTATCAGCATAAGCCATTACGTCTTCCTGGCTCATGTTAACAGGGGGATCATCTGTTGTTCCTGTCAAAGCGTAGTCACCATAAGTGCCATCCATTATGGCTTTAGCTGCAGCCTTTGCTGCTTCTAATCTTTCTGTCCGCGATCCCGACTGAAAAGAAACCAGCTCGTTGGAAGCTTCATAGCCACCATTCATCAACACGCCAGTACTCCAGCTTAAAATTCTTGATTTCAAAGCCGCAGCAGCTCCCTTTGTTGCACGTCCCTGATCAATACCATCTTTATCAGGAAGTAAGGCTATTGCATCATCGCAATCGGACAAAATAAAATCCAGGGTTGCATCGATTGAAGAACGTTGAGCAGACAAAAAGTCTGCATCCAGTTCATACGGTTGATCAACCAATACGACACCACCATACGAGCGCATTAAATTGGCATAGTTAAAAGCCCGGATAAAATAAGCTTCACCTTTCATTCGGCTGATTAATTCTTCATCAGTACTTGTCTCAACGGGAACATCGTCAACATTGGCCAGAAAAACATTTACATTCTTCACACTGCCATACAAAGCCCAGGTAGTCCAGTTGAAGCGCCAGTTTCCAAAATGCCCCAAATGATCAGGTGACATAATTCCCTTGACCGAAGGATAACTCCCCGGACGGTGAATACACAAAACTTCATCGGTAGCTCCGGCAAGCAAGTCTTCGCGTAGGCCTAATACCTGATTATTGTCGGCTCCAATAAAATCATAACATCTCCCTAAATAAGCCTTGGCCAAATTTATATCATCAAAAACAGATTCTTCGTTAAATGCATCAACAGCTTTTTGGTCGAGAACATCATCGCATGATGTTGTCGCAAGAAAGAGCGCCATCATCATCATTGAATATCCTAATATTTTTTTCATATTCTTCTATTTTCAAAATTCATAAAATGATTAAAATGTAACTCTTGCTCCAATAGCAAAGGTTTTCACTGCTGGATAAGTCATAGGAGCTCCAATTTCCGGATCGAAGTTCTTTTGTGCTGCATAAATCAGGAATAAGTTGTTTCCTGCAAAATAGACGCTAGCACGCGAGATACCGCTATTGCCAAACAAACGACTCGGAATATGATAGGTGAGTACCGCATTTTTCAAACGACAATAGGCCATATTTTCATAATGGTAAGTACTGTTATTGACATCAAAAGCCCAATACAGGTCATCACGATTATAGGCCCGGGCTACATCGGTGTTGGTATTTTCTGTGGTCCAACGGTTATCAAAACTCCACTGGAAATAATTTCCGGCTTCTCCCCTACGACCATCTGCAATATTCATCCGGTAATAAGTTCCCTGAGCCAACATCGAAAGAGACCAGTTTTTATAGTTTACATCCAATGATATTCCATAAAACAGTTCAGGAGCATCTGTTTTATCAAGCAGAATACGGTCATCACTAGTAATTTCCCCATCACCGCTTACATCTTCAAAAATGACATCACCCGGCTTAGCTCCAGGCCAACTAGGATAAGCATCAACTGCAGCCTGGTCGGCAAAAATACCAATGGCATTGTACAGCAAAGTAGCTCCGTAAGGATGCCCGGTACGTTGCTGCCATGGTTGAGCTCGTTCCGGTTCATCCATGAACACTACTTCGTTATGGTTATAAGCAATATTACCACCAAAGTCAAATCTTAAATCCCGGTTAATCGTTTTATGATACCCTGCTTCAACTTCGAAACCTCGATTGTCTACCTCCGCAATATTCTCATCAGGTAGGGCTAATCCCGTAAATTCGGGAACAGATGCATCACGAGACGCTAAAATATCTGAACGTTTGCTATAAAAGAAGTCGGCATTCAACGAGAACATATTATCAAGCAGTTGCGATTCAAAACCTAAGTTATAGGTTGTTTGCTTTTCCCATGTAATAAAAGGGTTGGCCACGCCTTCCTGTCGAACAACTGTTTCAACAACTTTGTCAGACCCCAAAGTTAAGCCACTGGCCAAAATGTATTTATTCATAAATTGGAACGGATCTCCGGGATCCATCCCCATTTTTCCGTATGACCCCCTAACCTTGAAGTAATTGATAAAGGCTAGATTTGACTTCCAGAAATCTTCTTCGGAAGCCCTCCATCCCAGCAGTAAACCAGGGAAATTACCCCATCGACTGTCGGGTGGAAATTTCAAAGAACCATCGCGACGAATAATTGCTTCTAGCAGATACTTCCCTTTATAGTTATAATTCAAACGTCCGATCAATGATTTCCGAGCATAGATAGCCATACTTCCCCAGTTATCCTGATCAGCATCAGCACCGGCATCCAAGGTTTTAACGACTTCTGAAATATAATATTTCCGGAACGCTCCAAAGTAGTTTGAATTCTGGTCAATCTCTTCGTAAGCTCCGAACAGGTTAAAAGAATGATCAGCAAAATCGCGTGTATAATTAAAATTTACATTCGTCAATTTACGAACACTTCGATCATAATCTTCAGCCAATTCCGGGGCTGAATATCCGCGAAGTGTTGGCGTCAAATCCATACTCGTGATAAAGCCTTCCGAGTCACGAACCGCGGTATCCCATTTAGGGAAATAAAGGGTCCATGGCTTACGGAATCTTTTTCGGTAAAGGTTCGTGACATCATAAGTAAACATTCCATTCAAGGTCAAACCCTCAACAAAGGGAGGAGTAATACTTACGCTGAAGGATGTTTGATTGATGTATGGTTTTTGATCATCAGAGCCTCCTTCCAAAGTGGAGGTAACTACCGGGTTGTCTCCATATTCAATATCGGGTCCGGGTTCGCCTGTCGGCCAAAATGACCACTGCGTTGGCACCAAGCGGGTCGACTGACCATAAATGGCACCTGCGCCTTTTGTTGGATATAACTTACTATTTAAGAAACCGGCGTAATCGATGGATGTTTTCAACCAATCGGTGACCGGTATCTCCATCTTTGCACGAAGATTATATTGCTTATAATTCGTTGATTCCTGCTCATAAATAGCTTCTTCGTTCTTATAGCCTAAGGAAACATAATAGTACATCCCATTGCTTCCACCATCCAAGCTAATATTGTGTTTGCTTGTTGTTGTCCAATCTGCAATCAAATCACCAACCCAATCACTGTCCGGATGCTCCCATGGATCTCGGCCATTGTAAAACAAGTCAATATCCCCATCAGTAAAGGTTCTGGGTTTTCCTTCGTAGTCCTGGTATTCACTTAACATGGCGGCATAGTCACCAGCATTGGTTACTTCAGGTAAGATGGTTGGAGTCATAAAGCCCTGATAAAACTGGTAGTTTAGCTTTGGCTTTCCTGATTTTCCTTTTTTGGTGGTTACCAAGATAACGCCGTTGGCTGCTGTTGCTCCATATATGGCAGCCGAAGCATCTTTTAGAATTGAAATACTTTCAATATCGACCGGGTCGATATCTCCGAGTGAGCGACCGGGAATTCCATCAACAACAACCAGCGGAGCAGTGATCGAAGGATCGTCACTGTCGTTACCTAAGGTAGTACGCCCGCGAACTAATATTTTAGCACTGTTTTGACCAGGCTCACCACTTTGCTGAATAACAACAGATCCGGGCATCCGCCCTGAAATGGCATTGCTAATATCGGGAGCCGGAATGGAAGCAATTTTTTCACCACTCACAGAAGTCACTGACCCCACAATATTCGCTTTCTTTTGCGAAGCATATCCCACGGCAATCACCTCCTCGAGTCCAACAACATCCGGTTCCATGGCCACATTAATAGTCATCCGGTTGTTTGCTGGTTCTTCAACCGTTCTCATCCCAATAAAAGTAAAAAGCAAAACATCTGCCCCAGCAGGAACATCTAGCTGATAATTCCCATTATCATCAGTTATCGTTCCAGTCGTCGAATTTTTCACCACCACAGTTACTCCAGGCAAGGGCTGGCCATTATCTTCCGTAACCTGTCCACTCACTTTTCGAAGTTGATTTACTCCCAAAAAGTCTGCCTTATCATCAACATTCAAAATAATCTGGCGGTCACTAATCACATAGTTCACGTCTGTTTTGGCAAACACAACATCAAGAACGTCATTGATACTTTTATTTTTTACCGAAAGGCTTACGGTCCGATCCATGTCAACCAAACTTTGATTGAACAGGAAGTAAAATTCGGACTGATTTTCAATTTCGTCAAGCACATTCCCCACCCGCGTGTTTGACATCGATAAATTGAGTTTGGTTTGTTGAGAATAGAGGTCAGTAGCAAATATTTGCGTAACAAAGACCAACAGAGCAAATAAGGTCAGGCGCATAATTCGTAACATTTTTTTAAGACTACAAGACATAGTCTTGCCGGTTGAGATTTTTTTCATAAATTCAAAATGTTTACTGGTTAGACATCAGTTTAAATAGTAATTTCGGAGGGATCGTGCTGGAACCACAATCCCTCCTTTTTTCATTCTTTATATCGGAGTATTACTTTGCGTTTCTCATACATTTCATTATTATTGTTTTTAGGTTCTATAATTTCATAACCAATGGGGGCCGAAAGAGCCAAAAGTGCCAAAACCCGCTCCAATGATTCATCCTTAAAGGTTGCCCTATAGGGAATCTGCTTTAAAGCTTCATCCTGAATAATAATTTCGGAGTTGTACCAACGCCCCAACCTTGTTGCTACCTCATGCAGCGGTACATTTCGAAACTCCAAAAAACCATCTTTCCAACTTGTAAAATAGCGGGTCTGAACCGTCTGAACCGACACCTGATTCTGCTGGGTATCCATTACCAAGTGCCCGTTTGGAGCCAACACTTCGTTCAAACTAGTTCCCTCTTTACGCACCAGAACTGATCCTTCATCTAAGGTGACCTCAACCCGATGAAAATCCTCATAAGCCATCACATTAAAATGGGTTCCCAACACTTCAACATTCAATCCTCCAGCTTTCACCTGAAAGGGCGATCTTTTATCTTCCTTGACATCAAAATAGGCCTCACCATTCAAGGCAACCGATCTGTTTTGAATAAAATGAATAGGGTATTTCAGGCGAGAATCTCCATTTAGCCAACCTGTTGTCCCAT
This sequence comes from Sunxiuqinia sp. sy24, assembly GCF_052677165.1. Classification (NCBI taxonomy): domain Bacteria; kingdom Pseudomonadati; phylum Bacteroidota; class Bacteroidia; order Marinilabiliales; family Prolixibacteraceae; genus Sunxiuqinia; species Sunxiuqinia sp. sy24. The sequence goes on along the minus strand of NZ_JBQYLH010000027.1, from coordinate 41,302 downwards.
CAGGTAAATTAAATTGGGAGCGAACTCCCGGAGGACAATAGATCTCTGCATATGCCGATTGACAACTAGTCAGTTCCTTCCATTCAATGAAAAAATAAAATGATGCAAGCAGCAAGGGCAGTATCAAAATTGCTGAAATACGATAGAACGTGTTCGTAAACCGATACGTCCGGCTTCTTTCAGCTTGCGTTTTTCTTACTTGAATTTTCTGTTTTATCTGATTCCACAAATGCGAATACATTTCATCCGAAACGAAACGAAACTGCCATCAGTCGACTCCCAAACTTTTTCGAGTTCTCCTTTCAATTTTTCAAACTGACCGTCATCCCCAAATTGTTTCAGAAGCTCCAGATATTCGTCTTTCGAATACCGGTCTTCCAAAAAGTTTTCCAACAAACGATGTCCCTTTTCAACCATTTTTTTTTAAAATCTATATCTACTTGGAGTATCGTAAAAACGGAACACCCCCCTATCGAAAATCATTTTTTTATTTAAAAATTAGCAGGAAGGGAACTGAGTATGGGAAACTTGCAAAAGGTGCAAAGAGAAAAGATATAAATTGGTAGCCTGCTTTTCATGAAAAGCATTACGGATAGACTTGATAGCCTGAGTTAACTGATTTTCAACTGTCTTAGGCGAAACCCCTAAAAAATGAGCTGCCTCAGCAACTGTTAATCCTTCCTTTTTGAGTAAACAAAAAATCTCCTTCCGTTTCTCCGGAAGACGGTCAATTTCTTCATCGAGAAGCTTTAAATAACGGGCAAAATTGTACTCCTCGTCGGAGCCGTCTCCTTGCTCCACCAAAAATTGAAATAGCTCTATTTTGAACTTGTTCTGCCTGGCTTTTTCAATAAATAACTTGCGTATATCATTCAGGGCAATAGTGAATAAATAGGACCGAAAAGGCTGATCCGCATCAATTTGACTTCTTCTCTCCCATACCTTTAAAAAGACGTTTTGGACAATTTCTTCGGCTTCGGCAGCAGACTTCAGAAGATTATAAGCAAAGTGAAAAAGTTCTTTTGAATATTTCCAAAAGAAATACTCAAATCCATGCAATTCTCCATTCTTAAGGGATTGAGCAAATAGCTGTTCCTGCATATCAAACTTCTTTTTCACGCGAATAGGATTTAGGCATACCAAACTTAATAAAAAACTTATACATTTAACATTCATATCACTAAATTATAGTAAAATAGATCTAATTAATACGATTTCATCAACTGATAGATAGACCGCTGTTATGAAAATCATGCATGAACAGGTAAGTTTCAGAGGAACAAACTCATTTAATATTAAATGGGATGACTTCCCGCATTTTACTTTTCCCTGGCATTTTCATACCGAGTACGAGCTGGTTTATGTTATAAAAAGTTTTGGCAAACGATTCGTTGCCGATCATGTGGAGGATTTTCATGATGGCGATTTAGTGCTGCTGGGGCCCAATCTCCCGCATTTCTGGAAAAATGACGAAGTATTTTTTCAGAACAATCCCGACTACCATGTCAATGCCATCGTTATCCACTTTCCGGCTGACTTTTTCAAGGATCAGCAGGAAAACTACCCGGAGTTTCTACCGATACGCGACTTGCTTTCGAGGGCTACCCGTGGGCTTCGTTTTCAGAAACAAGTAGCCAAGCGGCTCGATTCAAAACTAAAGAAACTGCTCAATAAGAAAGGGCTGGAACGCACGCTATTACTCTTGGAGATTCTTGGGCAGATGGGCAAAACCAAGCAATACCACTCACTCGCCAGCGAAAGCTATCGCCTTAATTTGAATAATTGGTCAACCAACCGGCTCGATAAAGTTATGCACATTATCAACGCCAATTATCGACAGCCCATTAAACTAGATCAGGTAGCCAGCCACATCGGGATGAACACCACAGCCTTTTGTCGCTATTTTAAAGAAAAAACAGGTAAGCCATTTATTGAATTTGTAAATGAAATGCGGATAGGCTATGCCTGTAAACTTTTACTCGAAAAAAAACACAGTGTTTCTCAAATCTGCTTTGAAAGTGGCTTTAACAACCTATCCAATTTCAATCGCTGCTTCAAAAGAATAACTTCACTTTCACCGGTTCAATATCAAAATCAATTCCATCAGGCTAGCAGCCCTATTGAAACCGACAAGCCAATCTTGTAAGCCAAGGTTCAGACATCCTTTTTTATCTGAAACAACACCTGTACTCAGGCCCTCTAAAAAACATAATAAGTGCCTTTCTAAATATCTCCCTCAAAGAACAATCTCGAATACAAAGTGTTCTCTGCTTTTACGGGGTTCAATTTGCCCTGTTTTTTAAAAGAACAAAGAATGAATGAGTTAATCGAGAAGGAAAAAATCTCTCCGGAGAATAAACCAACCACCCAAGAGTCAATCCACCAATTTTTAGGGAAGCTTAAAGAAAAGATGAAGCAAGTGTATCACCAACGAGGTGATATTTCGAAATATAGTCAGCAACGTGGACTTCCTCCTTTTGTGCTGCGCGAAATCATGGAATGCAACCCACTTTCCATCGGGATACCCAAAGCTTACGGAGGGCGCGGCGCAGTGATGCACGAAAATCTGGCGCTATTGGAAGCGGCCTCTTACGAATCGCTGGCACTCTCGCTAACCTTTGGGATCAACTCGGCTCTGTTTCTGCAGCCAGTTGGGAAATATGCCCTTGAAGAAGCGAAAGCTCCGGTTTTCAAACGTTTTCTGGAAAAGCAGAACATGGGCGGCCTCATGATAACAGAGCCAGACTTTGGTAGCGATGCCTTAAACATGCAAACCCGTTTTCAGGAAGCTAATGGACAATTCCACCTTCAGGGAAAAAAGCACTGGGCAGGCCTCACCGGCTGGGCCGACTTTTGGCTGTTAACTGCACGTAGGCAAAACAGTGATGGCGATTTGCAGCGCGACATCGACTTTTTCATTTGCGATGTTACTCAACCCAATCAAGGTATCAAAGTTGAAGAGTTTTACGATAATCTGGGCCTCTACCAAATTCCTTATGGAAGAAATCACATTGATGTGACGATTCCGAAAACGCATCATCTGAAACCGCATTCGACCGGAGTAAAAATGATGCTCGACCTGCTACACCGGTCGCGTATGCAATTCCCAGGCATGGCCATGGGCTTTATTCACCGGATAATGGACGAGGCCATCAGCCATTGCAAACAACGATTTGTTGGCGGAAAAAGCCTGATTAGCTACGACCAGGTCCAGGAACGCCTTTCCAAGCTGCAAGCTTCCTTTACCATTTGCTCGGCCATGTGTGCCAACAGTGCGAAAAAAGCCGGCGTGGAAAACGACCTGACCGGAATGGGAATTGAAGCCAATGCCGTGAAGTCGGTTGTGACCGATTTGATGCAGCAAGCAGCACAGTCGCTCACCCAGCTGGTTGGCGCGCAAGCCTACAAACTCAGTCACTTGGGTGGCCGGGGAATTGTTGACAGCCGTCCGTTTCAGATTTTTGAAGGATCGAACGATATTTTGTACGCGCAGATTTCAGAAGGAATCGTCAAACAAATGCGCCGTATGAAAGAGAAAAACCTGTTTAATTTCCTGAAAGGATTTGAGTTAACCAATCGGTCAGCTGATCAGCTAAAAGACCTGTTCAACTTTGACTTAAATCTGCAACTACCACAACGTAAATTGGTGGAACTCGGAGCAGTTCTTGGTCGGGTGATCTCCATGGATATGGTGCATAAACTAGCAGATGACGGTTTCCGAAGCGACCTGATTGAGGGAGGAATCAACATGCTCCATCAGGAAATTCAACAAACCATGAGCTCCTTCCGGTTACAAACCACCGATTTGGTTGTCGTCGACTATCAGGATAACAGCTCCTGGCTCAAGCATTCGATATAAAAATAATCATCAAAAAGTTAAAAGACATCAATCCTGCTGATTGGTGTCTTTTTGTTTTCAGCACATGACCAACTATTTGTTAATTTTGTATTGAGAAACAAGCAAACAGCAAAATGAACAAAGAGGCAAACAAGCACAAACACACCAAGCAAACAAGGCCTCTCCGAACTCCTTCCTGGCTCGAACCACTAAGGCAAGCTTTCTGGAGTGATCCCAACCTGTTGTTAGCTACCAAAGCCACCTTTGCCATTGCCTTACTGGCCGTGCCGCTGGTTATTGCCGGGCACTCCTTCATGGCTGTTACCCTGGCCCTGGGTGCGCTGGCAGGGGCACTTTCTGAAACCGATGACCATCCCAAAGGGCGGATCAAATCACTAGCCCTGAAAGTTGTCAGTTTTGGAATCTCGAGCCTGGCTGTGGAGCTGCTTCGTCCTTATCCGATCCTCCTCGGACTGGGGTTGGGCGTTTCCACCATTGTTTTTCTGCTGATTGGCGGAATCAGCGAACGCTACCGCGGCGTTACCTTTGGCGCCGTACTGGTCGGCATTTATGCCATGTTAGGTACCGAGATCAGTCCAGCCTGGTATTGGCAGCCCCTACTGCTTCCGGCAGGAGCCTTGTTTTATGGACTGCTTTCGCTGGCTTTGCTTTTTTATCATCCCTGGCGGTTACTCGAAGAGCAGCTGGCTCGAGGCTACCTGGCACTTTCAGAATACCTGAGTAAAAAAGCCGAACTTTTTCCCAGCGATGAAAAACATCAGGAAAAAATACGCAACCAGCTAGCCCTTCAGAACGTGCAGGTTGTTGATGCCTTAGAACGTTGCAAAGAAGTGTTGAATAGCTATGGCGATGCTTTGAAAGACCACGCGTCGCTCAGGCCCTACCTGCATTATTTTATTGTGCTGCAGGGATTGCATGAGCGTGCCGCGTCGAGCCACGAACGCTACGATGTGCTAAGCCGCGCCCCGCACAACCAGGAATTACTGGAAGGAATTGGACAAACGCTTATCCAGTTGTCGCAAGCCACGCGGGTATTTGCCAAAAGCCTACTGACAAATGTCCCCTACCGTCATCCTGTTTCCCTGGGTTGGGTGGTTCAGGTTTTAACCGACCAGCTGGAAAAACACAAAACCAGTGACACCCACCCCTTGGCCTTACTCATCCGCAACCTGTCACGATCGCACCAATCGTTACGTCACCTCAGCGAAAACCAAGAAGGTAGCTTAACCCCACGTCTGGCTAAAGACCAACGCTCGGTAATACAGCGACTGCAAGCCCAGCTCAACTGGAATCATCCCCGCCTACGCCATGCCATTCGACTCAGCTTGTGTTTTTTGATTGGCTTTGTCATTTCCGAAGGGTTTAATGTTGCCAAGGGCGAATGGATTATTCTGACCACGCTGTTTGTTTGCCAGCCCAGCTACAGCGAAACACGGCGAAAGCTTTTCCAACGTATCTTAGGAACCATCAGCGGTGTTGTTGGCGGCGTATTAATTGTCCAGCTGTTGCCGACCACGGCCGGGCAGCTGCTGCTACTTCTGGCTGCTGCCTTTTTGTTTTTCCTTTGGCTGCGCCGACGGTATGCCGTCTCGGTTATCTTCATCACCATTTTTGTACTCAGTGTTTTTAACTTGGTTGCCAACAAAGGTGTAGCCCTTATGCTTCCCCGCTTGGTCGATACCCTCATTGGTGCGGCACTGGCCTATGCCACCGTACGACTGCTTTGGCCCGACTGGCAATCGAAACGCCTGCCCTCGCTATTAAATGAAGCCATTCAAAAAAACACCGCGTACTTTCAAGCCATCATAAAAGAATACCAACAGCAGGAATTGGACGATGACCTGGCCTACCGCATTGCGCGCCGCGAGGCTCACCAGGCCGACAATGCTCTGGTACTGGCTTGGCAAAACATGCAGGTAGAACCCAAAAAACAGCAGCTATTTCGCGAACAAGCATTTTCGCTCACTTACCTCAATCATGCGCTATTGTCGTACCTATCTGCTTTTGGAGCCCACCGCGAACAACGGCAGCCCGCCAGCAGCGAGCAGCTAATTTTGGCCAACGAAATACTAAAAGCGCTTCAGGAAACAAATCTTTCCACGCAAAAAAACACCGAAAAAAATAACCTGCAAAATATTCAGAAACAGATTCGCCTGCGAATAAAATCATCAAAACAAGATGCCATTCAAATGCAATTCACCTTGCTTTACAACATTGCTGATGTCACCATTCAGCTCCTGCAAGAAGCTGCCTTCATCCAACGCGAGCAGACCCCAACAAAAGCCACGGCAGAAGTTGCAAATCCATGAGTTTTCTCTTATTCAGTCTCACGATAAAGCCCTATTTTTATAAACTTCAGAAATTACAAAAAACAACAAACGCATGAATCAGATTGAAAAATACATCGAAGAACATAAAGATCGATTTATCCAGGAATTGTTTGGCCTGATCCGGATTCCATCCATCAGCTCGCAGTCGGAGCACAAAGCCGATATGTACAAAGCCGCTGAATACTGGAAAGAATTGCTGATCAGCAGTGGCGCCGATAAAGCTGAGATTTATGAAACCGCCGGAAATCCGGTTACTTATGCCGAAAAAATTATCGATCCGTCTAAACCAACTGTTTTGGTTTACAGCCATATGGATGTGATGCCCGTTGAACCCCTGGAGCTGTGGAAGTCGCCTCCCTTTGAGCCGGAAATTCGGGATGGCAAAATATGGGCGCGCGGTGCCGACGACGACAAAGGACAAGCCATGATGCAAGCCAAAGCCTTTGAGTTGATGGTGAAAACCGACACACTGCCCTGTAATGTCAAGTTCATGATTGAAGGCGAAGAAGAAATTGGATCACCTAACTTGGGCAAATGGTGTGAAGAACACAAGGAAATGCTGAAAGCAGATGTGATTCTGGTTTCGGACACGACCATGATTAATCCGAAAACACCCACCATTACTACCGGCTTACGCGGGCTGGCCTACTGGCAGGTTGAAGTTACCGGTCCCAACCGCGACCTGCACTCGGGTATGTTTGGCGGTGCCGTAGCCAACCCCATCAATGTGTTGTCGAAACTGATTGCGCAGATGACAGACGAAAACGGGCACATTACCATTCCCGGATTTTACGACGATGTACTGGAAGTATCGGCTGAAGAACGAGCCTTGATGGCTGAAATCCCATTCGACTTAGAAGACTATAAAAAAGCTTTGGGAATTGACGAAATAGCCGGCGAAAGTGGCTTCACGACCAACGAGCGTACGGGCATCCGTCCATCGTTTGACGTATGCGGTATCTGGGGTGGCTACACGGGCGAAGGCGCCAAAACGGTACTTCCTTCCAAAGCATTTGCCAAAATAAGCAGCCGCTTGGTTCCCAATCAGAATCACGAGAAAATTGCCGAGCTGTTCAAAGCACACTTCGAAAGTATTGCCCCAAAAACCGTGAAGGTGGAAGTAACGCCGCTGCATGGTGGACAAGCCTACGCTTGCCCCATCGATCTGCCAGCATACCGGGCTGCCGAACAAGCCTGTGTTGATGTGTTTGGCCGTCGTCCGGTGCCCAACCGAAGTGGTGGCTCCATCCCCATCATCTCAACCTTCGAACAGGTGTTGGGTATCAAATCGATCCTGATGGGCTTTGGGCTGGAGTCGGACGCCATTCACTCACCCAATGAGAACTTCCCGCTGGAGCAGTTTTTCAAAGGCATTCAAACCATCCCGCTGTTTTACAAGCATTATGCGGCAAAAGCCTAAAATAAGCCAATTAATCGGATTACTTAAAGTGTCCGATTAATCTATAACACAAAAGGGATCATCTGAACCAACAGATGATCCCTTTCTTTAGGCATATACCACGCCCACGAACTCTCTGGTGTTAGCTGCGTATATGTTTATAAACCAATTACCCGACTCCCCACCCTTTTATAGTTTGAAGGACAATAAAATGATGAATACGAAAATTCCGGAGCGTAATAGAACCCCTCTGCAAACAGGCACTCTCCATTTCTGAAGTCAGACAAAGCGTCGCTGATCTTGCAGGGAATATTATTTACGTTCATACGATCAATCATTTATACACCAAAAAAGAAAGGACTAATTATGAAGTACATCATGAAAGTAAAGTGGCCTTCGGGTGACACCGCCAACAAGCTGCTGAAAGACCCGTCATTTGGTCAGAAAATGCAGAACCTACTGGCTGAAGTAAAGGCTGAGGCGGCCTATTTCACAACGATTTGTGGTAACAGGGGCTGTTTTATTGTCATTAACATGGACGATGCCTCGCAAATGCCAGCAATCGCTGAACCTTTTTTCCAATGGCTGAAGGCTGAGATTACCTTCTATCCGGTAATGACACCGGAAGACCTTGCCGAAGCAGCTCCTGCCATTGAGCAGGCCATAACAAAATGGGGCTAATCATTTCGGTTTGTTCGAATAGCTCTCCTGACAGCAACGCTTGCTTGAAACACCTACGCAATGAGCAGCCGAAAATGAAAAGGACAACCAGCTCTTTGGGTTGCCCTTTTTTGTATTTCTTGCCCAAGCTCTAAAGAAGCAGCATATCAATCCCGCTTTTCGTCCAGGCCGCACTGTGTTTTTTACATTTTTCGCCCTTCATGAATTCAAGATGAATCTTTTTTCAACTTTTTTTCATCTACAAATGATTGACATTCAAAAAAACACACATCCGTGTAACTAGGTGCAATGAATGTATCTTATTGTTCTGCAACCAATTCAAACATATCTTTGCATCGAGTTTAAGATTAATAAATGATGAACAAAATTTCAATCTTAGTTGTCGGTATACTACTGCTTGCAACTTTTTGTTATTCACAAACGACAAACACCATGAGCAATTTAAATGAGTCTGTAAAAACTTATCCAAAAACATTTTCCCATATAGGAATTACAGTCCCAAACATTGAGGACGCAGTTAAGTTTTACACCGAAGTAATGGGGTTCTATGTAATTATGGAGCCAACACTAGTAAAAGAAGAAAATGAAACGGCTATCGGTCAGATGTGCATTGATGTTTTCGGCGAAGGCTGGGGGACCTTTAAAATTGCGCATCTTTCAACGGGTGACAAAATTGGTTTCGAGTTATTCGAATTTAAAGAAAGTAAAAACCTTAAACCAAATTTTGAACCTTTCAGAAGCGGACTATTTCACTTTTCAGTACAAGACCCGGATGTGGAAGGGCTTGTAAAGAAAATTGTTGATGCAGGAGGCAAACAAAGAATGCCCATAAGAGCGTATTATCCAGGAGACAAACCTTACCACATGTGTTACGTTGAAGACCCTTTTGGAACTGTTTTCGAAATCTATTCTCACTCTTATGAACTGCACTATTCTGCAGGAGCATATAAGTGATGGTTGGTTGCAAAATCCTGTCCCCATTTATCCAATTCAAGGATGATGGGGATCAATGATTTGCCTTCTTCGGCTAATTCGTATTCCACTTTAGGCGGAGTTACAGGATAAACGCTACGCTTTACAAGTTTATCCTTTTCTAGTGCCCGGATAGAATAAGTAAACATCCTGCTTGAAATATCCGTAATACTTTTTTGTAGTTCACCCGACCTCTGAGCACCATCTTTAAGGTGAAATAAAATAAGACTTTTATACTTATCTCCGATTAAATGCAGCGTAAACGCCAAAGAACAATTAAATTGCTTGTCGTTATAGTTGATGCTTTCCTTGTTTACTTCATTATTCATCATCACACTTTTTTATAAAAGAAATTGTCAAACATGCTGATCAATAAGGATTGGATTACCATCGGGATCAATCAATACGATGCTTGCCGGACCGGCAGTGTTCGCTGGATCGATTTCCTGGCTCAATTCCATCCCATTGGCCTTTATATTTTCCTGAATGCTTCGCACATCGTCGAACGATTCAAGCTTGTTGGCTCCTTCATCCCAACCCGGATAAAGGTGAGGATATTTTGCTCAAACATGGCTTGAAACAAGCCAATTAAGGCATTGCCATTTTTAAGGATAAGATAATTCTGCCCGACATCGCCAGCAAAAACGTCAAACCCCAGCTTTTGATAAAATGCTTTAGACACTTCCAAGTCCTTCACGTTTAAACTAATTGAAAAAGCGTCTAATTTCATAAGTCTCTCTTTTATCCATTCAGAAATTGGAACGCAAAAAACACCCCAATGGTTCGTCCCGAAAAATAAAGACCGTTTAGAGGCTCATCTATCAAGGTCAAAAAAAAGCAGGCTACTCCCCTTATCGGGAAATAGCCTGCTTATAAGCAAAAGAATGTTTCTTAGTTTAAGGTACCTTCTTCCGCCTGCTGAATCATGCTTGAGTTGGCGGTGATGTAAATCTCCACCCGGCGGTTTTTAGCACGGCCTTCAGCTGTTGAGTTATCAGCTACCGGCTCATCGTAAGCTTTTCCGGCAGTGGTTAAACGTGCTCCGCCAATTCCATTTCCAATCAGAAATTTGGCAACCGACTCGGCCCGTTCATTCGAAAGTTGCTCGTTTATTGCTCGTGATCCGGTATTATCGGTATGCCCATAAATGGTCACATCGGTTTCGGGCGTTGATTTCAGCGAGTTGGCAAAACCAGTCAATGACTTTTTTGAAGCTGTACTTAGGTCGCTTTTTCCGGTAGCAAAAAGAATTCCGCTGTCAAAGGTTACTTTAATTGCCTGCAAGTTGTTGGCGTCGGTTACCGCTTCAACCTGTGCTCCTTCAATCTGCTCCAACTCAGCCTGCTGCTTATCCATTTTTTTTCCAATCAAAATTCCGGCTCCTGTACCTACGGCACCACCTACAGCAGCACCAATAGCGGCTCCTTTACCTTTGCCGGCAATGGCTCCAATTCCGGCTCCAAGTAAAGCGCCACCGGTTCCACCCAGCACCCCGCCTTTGGTTTTGTTATTTTGCGCTGCCCACTGACTGCTTGAGCATCCGCCCACTAAAATAGCCCCGCTAAGCAGCAAGGCCACAAATACATTTCTTGTTTTCATGTTGATAATTCTTTTTCTGTTTGAGAATGGTTTTTATTTTTCAATAGCTCCATCAAAATTACAATAAGTATTTTATTGCATTGTAAATAAACGTTAAATAGAATGGATGGTTGATAAAATTTAATCTTTTTTTTGAAACAAGAAACCCCACGCCCCCTTCAGCGCGAATGGGGATCAACGATTCCTTTACCTTGTTGTTGTTTATTCCGCTCTTAGAAGCCAGACGGCTGACTATACATTTTCACCCCAACTCACTCAGAAAACCGATTAACCGGCTTGTGGCAATAGGGGGTTCCGCCCTTATTGGCGTAGTAGTCCTGGTGATAATCTTCCGCCAGCCAGAAGCTTGCTGCGGGAGTCACACGCGTAGCCACATCATAGCCTTTCCGTTCGAGAATTTGGATCAGTTTTTCAGCAATCTGCCTTTGCTGCACCGTGCGATAAAATATTTCGGATCGGTATTGATCGCCCACATCAGGTCCTTGCCGGTTAACCTGGGTTGGATCATGTATCTCGAAAAACAGCCGCGCCAAGGCTTCATAATTGGTTTCTGCCGGATTGAAAATAACGCGCACCACTTCGGCATGCCCGGTCTTGCGATAGCTCACATCCTGATAAGACGGATTTTTTTTATTGCCGCCCATAAAACCCGATTTAACTGACTTTACCCCCGGAGCCTGTTCCAAATAATACTCCACGCCCCAGAAACAACCACCGGCAAAGTAAGCGGTATCGCTGGTTGCCGTTCGCGGCGTGCCTGCCGGGATGAACTCCATCGAAATAGAATTGACACAATCGCGCGTGTCCTTGTCGGTGAAACCTTCATTCAGAAAGACATGTCCCAGATGAGCGTCACAAGCTGCACAGAGAATCTCTGTTCGCATGCCATCGGGCGCACGTTTCACGGCTCCTTCAATTTCATCGTCGAAACTCGGCCAGCCACATCCCGAGTCAAATTTATCCGTCGAGTGGTATAACTCGGCACCGCAACGCTTACAAACATAGGTGCCTTCTTCGTAAAACTTATCGTACTTCCCCGTAAAGGCGCGTTCGGTTCCTTTATGCACAATGACCCGTTTTTCGTCGGGGGTCAATGGCCTAAAATACTTCGATGCCTCATCGGGCTTTTGGCTTTGTGTTTGCGCACAGCCAACAACAGCCATCAGGCTGAATAGCATTAAATACATCATTCGTTTCATCATCATTCTCCTTTCTAATTGCTCCGGATACTTCGGGACTCCCGAAGTAATTTCATTGTTCTCATGTGTATTGGCTGTTATATTCAATTCTTCTGTCGAAAACAGCAACAGCTTTTGACCGATATGCATGGATGAAAGCTACCAGCGTTGACAAATCGTGCGACACATTGCGGATCGACACCCGACTCAAGTTATCCACTCCTTTCAACTCCTAAATGTTTCGACCACTGGCATCAGCCATTTCATAAAACACCACGAACATCCAACTGGATAAAACTTGCTTCAAATCGTCGTTGCCACCGCAGGCTTTATCCGCACCAATTTGTTTTCTAAGAACAGGTGAAAGGTAGAATGTGTTTATCAAAGAAGTATCACAAACACATAAAATTACGTAAATCTGGCTATAACCCTAGGTCATTCATACATGGCATGGCATCAGGAAATTCCGGAGCAAATCAGAATAGCATGTTGATCTTAGCAAGTTATTCGATATGGATTTCGGTTGTTGCCACTTTCACTTCGCCTTGTTGATTTACTGCCCGAACAACAACCAGGTATTCGCCGGTATTGTCTCCAGTACTAAACACCAGCTTGGCCGCATCTGAATCATCCAGTTCAACAGCCGGATTCCAATACAGGCAATTTCGGAGATCAGGAATTCGCTTGGCTGGTAGCTCCTGATTGGTTGCCCCCTGCTCATCCGAAAGCATTCTATAGGCTATGAATCGTCCGGCAGAAGGAAGGTCAATACCTGCTAAATCACCTTTTCGTGAAAAAAAACTGACGATTCCTCCATAGGTAATATCGCCTCGCACATAGGGCCTAGAGATGACTTCAAGTTGCCTCAACTCTTCGGGATCCAAAGCCAAAACCGTCTTCACATCAAACACCGAGACCATGTCCACCATCACCAACGGATCGTAGATATTCAGCTCCGGATCCGTTCCAACCACTTGCAGTCTTTTTGCCTTTCTTTCAGACATCACGCGAACACGCGGAACCAGCTCATGCAAATATTCTTCAACCGAAGGCAACGCGATGTATTCATCAAAATCAAGGGTGAAATCAGGATTGCCATAGAAGGTTGAATCCGAAGAAAAAGCTTGTTTCGTATCCGCTTTGGATTTTTCACGATACAACGTTTGCATCTGGCTCGTAAAACTTAAGGTTTCATACAAGTCGCGTCTACGGTCGGAAAAATCCATTGTCACAAATGGCAATCGGTTTTGCTTCGATAAGAAGTCATTGTCTACCAAGATCACAGCTTGCTGATCTTCGCGCGCTACCTTGGCCGAAATAAAAATTTCATGTGCTCCTTTCAACTTGGAAAGGTCGAAGTAAAACCGTCCATTTTCATCCGTCAGCAAATTCAAGTTTTCGGGGTTATCCTTGAAAATCGTCAACCCAACCAAGGTATAGGGCATAGGCAGCGAATCGACTTCCTGAACCACTTTCCCTGACACGGAAACACCCCGGGTTTCTGGTATAAAATACGGAGAAAAGCTAAACGCTCCTGCTTGTCCAAGTTTCGGAATCAGTGGCTTTTCAGTTCCTTTACGAATAACTGAAACCACGATTTCCAGTTCTTCATCTCCCTTTGCAGGGGACTGAAACTCAAGCTTCACCAACTCACGCTTAATGAAATTTTGTTTGTTTATTTTCAGCTTCCAAGCCATGGATTGCGTTAAGGAAGAAACCACCTGCTCCTCCTGCTCGGTCTGGCTAACCGTTGGTGCGAGTAAATCGGAACGAAAAGGATTAATAATCCGGATCATTTTACAGAAATGCTGATCGGACGAAAAATCACGCATCCACCGGGTGTACGCCCGTAGATAGTAGTTTCCGGTGAGCACCCATCGGGGAATGGTTAAAACACCCTTGGCTCCGCCGTTATAAGCATACTTATTTTGAAGGATCACCGTTCCATCGGGTGCGACCAACTCCAGGTACAACACGTTGCTCCAATCCGATCGTTGCAAGAGATTCGAAGATATATTGTGGGCTGAAAAAAGAATTTCTTCCTTAACACAGTAAGTTTCCCGATCAGTAACAACGAGAGTTTGCTCAACCAGACGTCGTGCCTTAACTTCGGTTAAACCCACTTGCCCCCATCCTGTTCTCAAACCAACAGAGAAAAACAATATCACTGTCAACAGATAATATGTTAGTGTCTTTTTTTTCATTCGTCTATCCAATAATCAGGTTTTTCTGTCGTCCCCCCTTTCATGGTGCAAATAAAACACCCTGCGTTAGCATACCCCCATTCCAATTTCAAATTTTCATCAGGCACCTGCGTAAAAAAAAGAGGAAGGGGATCCTCCGGGAGTTCGTCCACATCTTTTTCAAGTGTCACCACACAAATTGGTAAATTATTGTAACGCAAGTTATCGATTCCACGTATTTGAATCCGCTTTGATGAGACCGAAGACACGCTGAAATAGCCCAACGCAGATTTCAATGAATCATTTACATTAAAAATATTTCCTCGTAGACTAGCAGGCAGCTTCCCAAACATATCGTCTGCCTCCTGATTATTTTTTCTTAAGTTTTCCCAATAATTCCAAGCTCCTTCAGTTAAAGAATATTGCTCAACCAACAAACTATATTGATGTTTAAGTCGTTGAGTATGGTCATTTACAAAATGTAATGGAAACATTTCGTAACTATTATCATTAAGTCCCATAGTCGAAAGTGTAAAAACCTTTCTAATATCTTCAGTCTGATAGCATGTGTATAAGGAGTAATCTTCCCCATTATTATGCCAGCCATCACTATCAAGATACCTTGTAATAGGCCATTTAGAGTGATACTCCCAGCTTTCTTCAAGCTTCCAGCGAAAAAAACGTCCATCATTATCATCGGCCTTTAAATCGATAAAAAACTGTACTCCCTCTTCCACTACGTCAGGATCGCTGGTAGACCTTGATTCCAATTGATAATAAACAGAATCCACTTCAGGACATTGTACCAGTCGTTCAAACCTGCTCAGGTATTGCTCTTTTTCAGCTGTTTCGATAAAAAGGCGAAATGCTGCTTCGGATGTCATGAAGTGATTTTCAATCATCCCCCGATAGTGCCCTTTAGTAGCCGACTCATCAAAATAGAAATGATTTCCTTGCTTATCCTCAACTCGAACGACACACCCTGACTCGGGCTGA
This sequence comes from Sunxiuqinia sp. sy24, assembly GCF_052677165.1. NCBI lineage: Bacteria > Pseudomonadati > Bacteroidota > Bacteroidia > Marinilabiliales > Prolixibacteraceae > Sunxiuqinia > Sunxiuqinia sp. sy24. Next base: position 26,105 of record NZ_JBQYLH010000027.1, on the reverse strand, counting down.
AAGACTGGAAATTGAGGATCAGCGGACCGAGAAATGATAATCTCCTGTTCTTCTCCATCATCCGTAATTGTGGCATCCACAACCAGCCTAGGCTCAAAATCAATTTCAGAGTCAAGATGATATCGCTCGATACATGAAGACATGTAAATTCCACTTAGCACCCAAAAAATGACTATTTTAGTTATTCGCATAATTTCCAAGTTTCCAGTTCCATGATAATGTAACAATTGGCACGCCAATAACAGCATATTGGTAGCCTTTTAAGTGTCCATCTTCGGATTGAAAAAAGATGGAGTTCACATTGCTTCTTCCCGTTAAATTATAAACACTCAACATCCAATAGCTGTGCATAGGCTTTTTCGATTTCAGATTTCCTTCGAGCTTGATCGAAGCATCCATCCGCCAATAATCCGGTATTCGATAGGCATTGCGATCGGAATAATCAACAAACGGCTGATCATCGACATAATAAACCCCCTCGGGCATGGTAATTGGGCGTCCGGTATTGTAAACCATATTGAATGAAAATGACAAGCGCCGAAAAGGTTTATAGTTGGTCACCAAATTAAAAACATGAGGCTTATCAAAATTAGAAGGATAAGTCTTTCCTTGGTTGATATCCTCAAAATCATTCTCTCCATTTACTGTAATCAATGATCGTGAGTAGGTGTACGAAGCCCAGCCGTTGAAACGCCCAACATCTCTGGAAAGCATGAATTCCGCCCCATAGGTTTCTTGTTTCCCTTGCAAAATAGTGGTTTCAACATAAGAGCTGGCCAAAAAATCTGCCCCGTCTTTATATTCAACCAGGTTTTTACCCATTTTGTAATAAAATTCCGCAGTAGCTGATAATCCAAGTTTTGGAATGGCATGGTAATAGCCAGCTGAATACTGGATCGATTTTGGCGGTTTAATGTGATTATCCACCATTTTCCACTGGTCATTCGGTGCAATGGAAATGGTATTGCTCAGCATAAACAAATATTGGGTCATTTGCGTAACCGACAATTTGATCGAATTGTTCTGTCGAATCTGAAAATCCAGTCCGGCACGTAACTCCGGGTTCTGGTAAGTCACCATCTGCTCCCCACTTCCATAGGTCTTCGAGCCACTCACATTGATATCATTCAAAGCGGTTCCCGGCAAATACTCGCGGACGGTTTTGGGCCCGAAAGCGGTAAACATGTTAAATCGGAATCCAGCATATAAATTCAGCCGAGCGCCCAAAGCAATGTTGTCATCAATAAAAAACGCTGTTTCCAATCCATTCTCCTTGCCTAGCATAACAGGCGATTTTAACGATTCATCGCCAAAGGGCTCGACTGCTCCGCGATTAAGCTGATACAGAATAGCCGATGCTCCCGCGTTTAGCGTATGCACCTCATTGGGGATCCATCCAAATTTGACTTTCATTTCGTAATGATCCAACTCATAATCATGCTGATATGACTCGCTTGACAAGCGCGTATCTGCAGTGGAGAAATTATAGTTTGATGCCACCAGAAAGACGTTTGATTTTAAAGCCGGAGAAAACCGATGCAAATAGTTAACCGATGCCCCTTGGTTTCCATAGCCGTATTCAGTATAACCATTCAAGTTGAAATCGTCGTTACTATTGTAAGCAAACAGAGAAAGCTGATTTTTTTCATTCAATACAAAATCAACCGCTCCGGCAAAATCATAAAACGAAGCTTTACTGTTACGAAGATCCGGATCATCCAGCCGCTTTAAAATCCAATCAGAGTAGGACGATCTTGCACTTAACATCAAAGAAACTTTATCTTCGACAAGGGGCATTTCAATTTCAGCATTAGCGGAAATAGGACTGACGCCACCCTGCGTGAAAAATTTCTTTTTATTGCCCTTGCGTGTTTCCACCTGAAATATCGAGGCTAACCGTCCACCATATTCCGAAGGCACCTGTCCTTTGTAGATGGAAAAATTTTCGATAATTCCCGAGTTGATCGCAGAGAAAAAACCAAACAAGTGCGAACTATTATAAATTGGAATATTATTGATGTAAAATAAATTCTGATCGGCATTACCGCCGCGCACATTCACTCCGGCCGATCCTTCTCCGACACTCACCACTCCGGGCAGTAACTGAGCGACCTTTAAAACATCCTTTTCGCCCATCAGTGTTGGCAGTTCCTTCATTGTTTTCACTGAAACACTTTCCATTCCAACTTTTGCTCCGCGCTTGGTCACTTCATCTCCCTCCACCACAACTTCCTGAATAGCCTGCACCTGCTGCTTCATGGTAAGTGAGAAGAAACCTCCGGAACGAACATCCAGGTTCGCTTTTACCTCTTTCATGCCCATACATTGAAAAGCAGTCTGATAAAGTCCCGGTTTTAGTCGGATGATTAGAGCTCCGTCGGTTCCCGTGGCGACGCCTTTTTGCAAAGCGGGCACATGCATGGTAGCTCCAATCAAAGGCTCTCCGCTTTCGGCATCGGTCAATCGTCCGTTAATCACCACCGATCGCCCATTGACTGCTTTGTCGCGACTGCCAACAACAATCGTTTCAATCATATCAGCTTGCCGACCCAACAAATACTTTTCACCCATACTTGTCCGTTCCTGATCGACTACCCCCTCGCTATCAACAGATTGCCATTCGAGATCATACTCAGGCAAGGGCCAAATCATAGCTTTCCCTGGCAGCAAAAAAATAGTGTTTGGTGGCTCAAAAGCATAGCCCTGTTCTCTCCCTTGCAATAGCTTATCCATCATCTCCGGGATAGACAGCTCCCGAATCTCCAAATTGACAAACAGACCCTCCACCCACTGTTCTTTAAAATAAAACTGAAGGTCATACTCTTTTTCAAGCTGTTCGACAACGTCTGGGAATGGCCTATTCTTAAATGATGCGCTGATACGGATCTCGTCCCTATTTTGGGCCCACAAAGCCATAGGGAACAAGCTTAGTACCAAGACATATTGTAAAAGTAATTTCATGTTATTGAATAATACGTTCGCAGTAAGCAATTAAATCCTTCAACTCTTTCTCTGTTATCTTTTTAAGGTCTATTTGTCTGGATGACAAAAACGTCCTAAGCTCCTTTCTATTCTCCTTGGGAAATAGCTTTAAAAAGTTCCCTTTCCGGTTAAATACTCGAGCCGCATCGTCAAACACGAGGTAATAATTCTTAATCTCTCCGGTATAATGGTAACCAATATTGGATCCTTGCGACTCGAAGTTGAGATCTTTCTTCCGGCTAATGTAGCAAATCAACTGACCTTCAAAAACCAGTTGCACAAAACGCTGCGGAATCTCTGGAAGTGAGTGAGAAATAAAACAAATTCCATCTGTCCTTACTGAATCAATCACCGAACTATTCAAGACAATCTGATGGGTTTGCTGGTTATAATCGATGTAATTAAGAATAAACTCCTGTTTATTTAGATCATAGCGAAGATTTTGAGTCTTAAAAACTTCTCCCTTTATATATATGTCTCCAACAAATCCATGGTCATCACGCCAAAACGGGTGACCTTTTACCGGATTCACGTCACTCGTATATTTCTCACCATTGTGAAGCAGCATATCCAAACCGTAACGCTGATCATATGCTGTGTGCAAGGAATCGACCCAGTTAGACTGTCCGAAAGCTGCTCCCCAAGAAAGGATGAACAATAAAAAGAAAAGGCTTAACTTTTGCATAAGTCTGCTAGTAGATAGGTATTCGGATGATTAATCAGGTTCATTTGCTAGTTTCTTTGGATTTACTTCAGCTAAAAATAATCATAATATCTGCAAAGCACTGAACGTAAGCACTTTTTTTTGAATTTTACATTCGAATTTTAGAATTACTTGCTTCAGCAAAAAAATCCCCAGGTCATTTGACCCAGGGATTGAAGTATCATGTTAAAAATTTCTTATTCAAACGAGGAACTAGTAGTAAAGAAAACGCTTGATTTTTTGAGTTGGTGTTTTTTCAAACGGCACAGGCTGAAGTACAATCATCTGAATCCGGGAGAATTTATTCACTTCATCGTTGACCTTTTGCTGAATTTCCCCCAAAATCTCATCGACACGTGAATTGATTTTGCTTACGGCCTCATCTTTCATGGAGCGCATGGTCTTTACCCGCTGCTCAATTTCCTCCATGTTCAGGTGAACCATAGCCACCAGGCGGCCTTTTTTCTCCACCACCAGCGATTCCAGTACATATTCCATCCGGTTGATCACCGATTCAATTTCTTCCGGATAAATGTTTTCACCACTGGCCCCAACAATCATGTTCTTAATCCGTCCACGGATATAAAGAAAACCGGATTTGTCAAAGCGTCCCAAATCGCCGGTTTTAAACCAACCATCTTCGGTAAATACCTCTTTGGTCAGCTGCTCCTCCTTGTAGTAGCCTTTCATCACATTCTCTCCTTTGGCCTGCACTTCGCCTTCACCGGTAAGCGGATCCGCATTACCAATGCGAAGCTTCACGCCATCCATCGGAATACCGGTAGACAGGTAACGAACATTTTCACCTACAGCACCAGCCAAAAGCGGCGACGTTTCGGTTAGTCCATAGCCAATGGCCAATGGGAATTTCGCATCCATCAGGAAACGCTCAACCTGATCGTTCAGCTTAGCCCCTCCAATTCCGAAGAATTTCAGCTCGCCACCAAACGTTTGGTAAAGTTTCTTTCCGGCTACGCGACTTAATAAAATTTGGAACGGCCGGATCTTATACAGGAAGCGGGTTAGCGCCTTGCTATTGATCTGTGGTAGTATTTTTCCTTTGTAAACTTTTTCAATAATGAGGGGCACCACCAGCATAATAGTTGGTCTAACCGCCTGCAAGGCAGGCAACAAAACCGAAGCAATCGGCGGTTTCCGAAGATAATGAACTGAAGCACCATACATGATCGGAAAAATCAGCCCCAAAGTATTTTCAAACGTATGCGATAATGGCAATACCGACAGGAATCGATCGCGGGGATCGATGAACTGCAAGGAAATACTCTGTTGCCCGGTCCAGATGATATTTTTATGACTCAGCATCACGCCTTTCGACTTTCCGGTTGTTCCCGAAGTATAAATAATCGAAAGCAAATCGTCCTCATCCACTTCTTCATACTGAAAATCAGCAGGCGTTTCCACAACAGTCCTTGGATAATCCTCAGCATTCTGTTCTTTAAGCGTTTCAATGTGAATAATCTTCAGGAGCGGATATTCTTCCGGCTCCAATTTGCTAAGGAGGTTTTCCGAGACAAAAATAGCATCTGCTTCAGCATGCTGAATGATATTACGAATTTCTGAAGGACTAAAATCCGGTAAAATTGGAACCGCAACCGCTCCAATACAACCAGCAGCAAAAAACGCAACTCCCCAATTGGGCATATTCGTACTCAGAATAGCCACCTTGGATCCTTTTTCTATTCCAAGTTCTCTCAGGTAAGTTCCTAAAGCTTCAACATCCGCTTGGAGCTGCTTGTATGTCTTAGCCTCTTCACCCACAAAACCTAGTGAGTTCCGTTCAGCATAGTTTTTAAAACTAGCCTGCAACATGGCAGGCATCGTCAATTTTTTAGTCTTCTTCATAATATTCTCTTTCACACATAACACCCTCTATAACAATAGAAAGATCGTTAAGATCAGCAAATTTAAACAATTCTACGAATTGTTATTCTTTTTTAACATGTTTTAGCAATACCAAAACCGGCTCAAACATATGTTGTAGAAATGAATAAATCAACCTTAACAGACAACTCTTCTACCCGCCCGCCCAACACAATACCATTCCCCCTAATAATTAGCAGGTTTAAGCATCGCACTTATCCAGAGAATTATGTAGCTTTGATCGAGCTATGAAAAAAGATGATCTGATACAACAAACAGCCGAATACATCCGGGAAATATTCAAAATCGAAGGTAGCGGCCATGACTGGTGGCATATTCATCGGGTTTGGCAATTATCAACATGGATTGCCCAACAGGAGGGTGCTAACCTTTTTATAGTTGAAATGGCCGCCTTACTGCACGACTTGGACGACTGGAAACTAAACCCGCAGGAAGAAGCGAAAGCCTGCAAGTGGATGGAGCAAATTGGATTAAATGCCGACGAGCATAAAGAAATTCAACAGGTGATCGACCAAGTTTCATTTAAGGGTGCAGAAGTAGATACAACACCAGACTCTTTGGAAGCGCAGGTGGTTCAGGATGCTGACCGGCTGGATGCAATGGGGGCCATCGGGATTGCACGCACCTTTGCTTATGGAGGTCACAAAAATCGCTTGATTTATGACCCTGAGGTACAACCCGTGCTGCACGATTCGTTTGACGCCTACCAAAAATCAACAGCGCCCACCATTAACCATTTTTACGAAAAGCTATTGCTCTTGAAAGATCGAATAAATACCCCTTCAGGACAGGAACTAGCCCAACAACGGCATCTGTTTATGGAAAGTTATCTGGAACAGTTTTTTCAGGAATGGCACAAGCAAGAACAAGTATAACCCATTAAATATTCTACTATGAAAATTTCACACATTGCTATCTGGACAACGAATTTGGAAGGGATGCGGAATTTTTATATCCACTATTTCGATGCCAGTTCTGGCGAAGCGTATTTTAATCACTCCCGCGATTTTCAATCGTACTTCATCACCTTTGGTGGTGATTGCTCGATTGAACTAATGCAAATGCCCACGATTCGAAAATCAAAAAACGATTCACGCAAACAATTCACCGGATTGACCCATTTCGCCATTCAAGTTGGGTCCAAGCAGAAAGTTGATACGCTAACCGAACAACTCCGGGAAGATGGTTTTCCGATTGTGAGCGACCCCCGCACCACAGGCGATGGCTTTTACGAATCGGTTGTTCTGGACCCCGAGGGCAACCGAATAGAGCTGATTGCTTGAACCAATACCAACCTGAAACCAACGAACCAACCATGAAAAAAACAAAATTGCTACTTGGATTAGCCTTACTAGCTGGCATGGGCTTAAATTCCTGCCAGAACCAGCAAGTGGAAGAACTACCCAATATACTTTGGTTAACCAGCGAAGATAACAGTCCCTTTGCCGGCTGCTATGGAGATGATTTTGCGACCACTCCCAATCTTGATCAACTGGCATCAGAAGGCTTTTTGTATACCCATGCCTATGCCAACGCGCCCGTATGTGCCCCGGCACGCAATACAATTATCACTGGGGTTTACGCCAATTCGGGAGGGCATCAGCACATGCGCAGCTATTACCCGAAATCTGAGCTCATTCGTTTTCTCCCGCAATTTCTCCGCGAAAAAGGGTATTACTGTACCAACAATCGAAAGGAAGACTATAACATCGCCCCGGAACAAACAAAAAATATTTGGGACGAAAGTAGCGGTCAAGCTCACTACAAAAACCGAAAGTCCGGCCAACCATTTTTTGCCATCTTTAATTCCACCATTAGTCACGAAAGCTCTATCCATAAATGGATTCCAACCGAAGAGCTGAGACACAGCCCGGACAAAGTAAAACTGCCTCCTTACCACCCTGACACCCCTGAAATGCGACATGACTGGGCTCAGTATTACGATAAAGTAGAAGACATGGATGCCTGGGTGGGGCAACAACTACAGGCATTGGAAGAAGCCGGGCTGGCTAAAAACACCATCGTATTTTATTATGGCGATCATGGAGGGGTGCTGGGCCGCAGCAAGCGTTTTGTCTACGAATCGGGCACGCACGTTCCATTTATTATTCGAATTCCTGATCAATACAAACATCTGTTTCCAGAGAAGAAACCCGGTTCAAAAGTCGACCGGTTAATCAGCTTTGTGGATTTAGCACCAACCTTGCTGAGTATTGCCGGAGTCCCGATTCCGGAGTACATGCAGGGAAAAGCTTTTCTGGGAAAACAAAAAACAGCCGATCCGGAGTATGCTTATATGTTTCGCGATCGCATGGACGAGCGCTACGACATGAGTCGTGCTGTGCGTGATCAGCAGTTTCGTTACATCCGCAACTACATGCCCTACCGCATTTATGGGCAACACATCAATTATCTTTGGAAAGCGCCTTCGATGCAATCATGGGAACAAGCTTACTTAAAGGGGACATGTAATCCGGCACAATCCGCTTTCTGGGAAACCAAGCCGGCTGAAGAATTATACGACACCGAAGAAGACCCTTGGGAAGTGCACAACCTGGCCAATGATCCGAACTACACAGAAGTACTGGAACGCATGCGAAAAGCCAATAACGACTGGGTAAGCCGGATTTACGACAGCGGTTTTATTCCCGAAGCCGAGCGTCAGATGACGGCTTCCGGGCAATCCGTTTATGATCTTCTCCGAACCAAGCCGATTCCCTTAAAGGCAATCATAGATGCAGCGAAACTGGCTACCTTAGGGCAAAAAAACAAGCTGCCGCAACTGGTTCTGCTGCTTAATCATAAAAATGAAACCATCCGGTACTGGGCAGCTACCGGACTGTTAATTCTGGGGGCAGATGCCCGGGAAGCCCAACCCAAGCTGGAACAAGCGCTGGACGATTCTTCAGTAAGTGTTTCCATCGTTGCCGCCGAAGCCCTTTACTACTTGGGTGAAAAAGAAAAAGCCCTGACTACATTGCTTGCTGCGCTAAAGCATCCCAGTCCGTTTGCCCGAACGCATGCCCTCAACGTTATTGACTATACCCATGAATTCAGCCCAACCATCCAGGAAGCCCTGTTGCAGATGATTCGGGAGTTTAAAAACGATAAAAGTCCGGACCGGTACGACTTACGCGTGGTGGAATGGCTGCTTGATAAAAACCAGGTGGACCGAAGCAAATTAAGTCTGAATAGCGCTAAATAATGTGGTGTAGCTCCGTGCCGGATTTCCCTAAAACCAGCCGGAAATGGGGAAAACCGGGTTGTTTGCTATTTCCCAATGGTTCGGTCACTTTTCCATGCGGGTGGATTGCATTTCCAAGCGGTACTGTCACATTCCCGGGCGGTTCTGTCTTATTTACGGCTGGTACTGTCTTATTTCCGGGCGGTCCTGGTCGAATCCGGACTGGTAGCCCCAGGCTGGATTGGATTTATTCTCCTTACAAACTGAATAATTTGTATCTTCAGCTATTCATGGGAATCCGCAACGACAACTTGCAAGTGATCGTAAACAACATAAATAAACTAACTAAATTCAAATTGAAACCGATATGATGAAAAGCAGAAAACTGGTAATTGTAATTTTTGTCATTGCAATACTTGGATTCGGAACTGGATTTTATTTTAAATACAGCTATAACTATTTAGGCCAGAATGTAGAGGTAGCAAATCCTGACAAAACAAAAAGCCAACCAAGCTTATCCGAAGCTATTGCATATCTTGAAGAGATGAAAGAGCTTACGGAAAAGCATTCGATCAATAACTCTCTTGTAGTCCAAAACGAACTTGCATTAAAAAGACTTAAAGCTATTAACCTTGTTTCAATAACAGGAATGATTTTGACAATGATTTTGGGAAGCTGGTCGATTAGAAGATTATTGACATTAAAGTCAGATAGCTCCGATTGATGGTAACAAAACTGACTTGTTGAAAAAACAAATACAGGTATTAACATCATGCAAATTGTATAGTAGTTTCGGCACAATCTTCTGCTCTTCGGAATCTACAAAAGCTAGCAAATGCTGCCCTTCAGGCAATTCTTAATCACCCTCCAATAAAAAATGGGTTTTCTGCTATTCAGAAAACCCATGTAAAAGTATCTTGTAAAAACGTTGAAGTTTATTCTTCCCAAGGTTTTTCCTTGGCAGCAAAGGCCAGCTGTTCATACCAGTCAGCTCCATATTTTCGGATCAGCGGTTCTTTCAAAAATTGATAGAGCGGCAATTTTTGGCCGGCACCACACGTCCGCCCAGGCTTGCAGATATCAAGCTCCTGGTAGTTTACGGCATCAAAGCGTGCATATTCCGTAATCCGAACAGGAAACAAATGGCAGGAAACCGGCTTACGAAAATCAATTTTCCCATCCAAAAAGGCTTTTTCAATGCTACATTTCACGATGCCATGCTCATCTTTAAACGTAAAAGCACATTCGCAGTTATTCACCAGGGGGGTTACTACATCGCCATCCGAATCAACCATGCTGATCCCCTGAAGAGCCACAACCGCCTTTCCTTCCGGAGTCATATACGGTTCCACTATCGGGTAGATTTCTTCGATCATTACCGCTTCTTCCTTCGTCAGTGGTGCACCCGAATCGCCTTCCACACAGCAAGCACCCTTACACTTAAACAAATCGCAGAGGAAATGCTCCTCTACAACATCCAAACTCACAATGGTTTTACCAATTTCCAACATACCTCTAAAAAATAAAAAGCCCTCCTAACAACAGATTAGGAGGGCTCAAAGATATCTAAAAAACTATCGTTTAATCAAAACTTCTCCGGTCATTTCAGCAGGAATTTCCAAGCCCATTTCTGATAGCAGGGTTGGAGCTACATCAGCCAAAATACCATCGCTGATAGTCAGGTTTTTGTCATCGCTTACATAGATACAAGGCACTGGATTCAAGGAGTGAGCCGTATTAGCTGATCCATCAGCATTCACTGCATTGTCCGCGTTTCCGTGGTCTGCAATAATCAGTACATTGTAATTCTTTGCACGAGCCGCTTCAACCACTTCTTTCGCACAAGCATCAACAGCGCTTACCGCTTTCGAAATGGCTTCGTAGTCGCCGGTATGCCCAACCATATCGCCATTCGCAAAGTTCAAGCACACAAAGTCCACGTCGCCTTTCAGCAATTCAGGCACAATAGCGTCTTTCACTTTAGGTGCCGACATTTCAGGCTGGTGGTCATAAGTAGCAACCTTAGGCGAAGGAATCAGAATCCGGCTTTCGCCTTCAAACTCATCTTCGCGGCCACCACTAAAAAAGAAGGTTACGTGAGCATACTTTTCAGTTTCAGCAATCCGAATTTGCTTCAGACCTGCATTCGAAACAATTTCCCCCATCGTGTTGGTTGGGTTTATCTTTTCGAAGATAACGTTGACGTCTTTGAAGTCAGCCTTATAAGAAGTCATGGTGTACCACTCCAAATTCATGGTGTGCATGCCAAACTCCGGAAGATCTTCCTGCGTGAAAGCAATAGTAGTCTGACGCAGACGATCAGTACGGAAGTTGTAGCAAATAACAACATCACCTTCTTCAATCACTCCAACCGGGCTGCCATCTTCGTTCACCATGCTGATTGGCTTGATGAATTCGTCGGTTACTCCGGCGTCGTATGAAGCTTTAATTGAAGCTAAGAGATCGGTTGATTTTTCACCTTTCCCTTGCGTGTAGAGGTCGTAAGCCAGCTTCAAACGATCGTAGTTTTTATCGCGGTCCATTCCGAAATAACGACCAATGACAGAGGCAAATTTACCGTTCGTTCCTTTCAAAGCTTCCAAATCGGCTTCGAGGAAACCATAGCCTGAGCGAGGATCGGTGTCACGACCATCCGTCAAACCGTGTACAAATACATCTTCCAGCCCCATGTCTGTTGCCATTTGGCACAGCGCAACCATGTGTGAACTTAATGCGTGTACACCTCCAGGCCCAACCAGACCAATCAGGTGCACTTTTTTATTATTGTCTTTGGCGTAATTATATGCTTTAACCAATTGTGGGTTTTCCCACATCGATTTGTCTTTGATTGCTTTGGTGATTTTCACCATATCCTGGTACAAGACCCGTCCGGCACCAATATTCAAGTGACCAACTTCAGAGTTCCCCATTTGTCCATCGGGCAATCCTACATTTTCTCCGGAAGTCAGTAATTGAGAATTTGGATAGTCCTTCATCAAAGAATCGATGAAAGGAGTTGGAGCAGTTGCGATAATATCACTTTTTGATCCATCGCCGATTCCCCAGCCATCCAGAATCATTAACAAGGTTTTTTGTGCGTCAGCCATAATTTATAATCGTTTTAAATAATTAACTATTTGCGGTGCAAAAGTATTCTTTTTTACGCGGGATTGAAAATCAGGAAATCATCAACAAATCAAATTTAATGATTCCTTGATCTGGCGAATCAATTTAGTTTCAAGCCTCTATAGGGGTATTTCTGCTTCCATCGATTTTCTTCTCTTCACCTTCTCTACTCACCGAACAGAGATTTGATTCGCATGTTGGTGAAACCACAGCTTGATTTACCGAAAAAAGTTGCTCCTCTGAGTTAAAAGCGCTCAGAAAACCAACCCAAACGAACTACCGTTGCGAATATTGAAGGCGAATGAAAAACAGTTAAAAACAAGTGTTTCCATTCGCCTTCAATATTCGCCTAAAACGGCTATCTATAAGTTTTTATCAGGATACAGATCCTCCCATTGCTGGGCTTGATTTTTCAATCTCAGGTCGAACCAGGACATGATCGTCTGGTGCCACTTCAATCGCTTGTTGTAATCAATGATCCAGTGATCCTCGCCATCAACCAAAACCATCTCCACATCTTTCCCAAGTAATTTAAGGGCGGCATAATACTGCAAGCTTTCGCCCACCGGCACATTCGTATCGGCTGTTCCGTGAAGCAACAAAATGGAGTTACTGAATTTATCGGCATTGTACAGCGGACTGTTTTCCACAAAAATATCTTTCCGACTCCACGGATAGCTGTTTTTTGCAGCCCCGGCATTATAGGAATAACCCCAGTAACCTTCGCCCCAGTAGCTGGTAATGGAGCTGATTCCGGCATGCGAAATAGCCGTTTTAAACAACGAGGTGCGGGTTTGCAGTAACATGGTGGTAAATCCGCCATAGGAAGCACCAATACAACCCACATTTTCACTGTCAGCATCCGGATGCGCGGCCAAAAACTTTTCCGTACCTTCAATAATGTCATCGATCGCTTCAGCCCCCCAGCCATTCACATGCAAGGCTGAAAAATCTTGCCCGAAACCAGTGGCGCCACTAGGCTGCATCACATAAACCAGATAGCCGGCAGCTGCCCATATATTTTTAGGATAGCGTCCGCCAAAGGTTCGGCTGGTTGGCGATGTGCCTCCATAAAAATTGACAATAACCGGATACTTTTTATCCGCGTCATAGTTGGGCGGATAATAAACACGCCCGTAAATTGTTGTTCCTTTTTTGTTGGTGAAGTTCCAATCGGTTGTTTGTCCAAACTGAACATCTGCCAACTGCTTTTCTTTAGGAAAACGGAGCAATTTGCTGTCCTCTTTTTTCAAGTTGAGCACATACAACTGTTCAGGCGTTGTTTGGCTGCTTCCGGTAAACACCGCTACCGGTTTCTTATGCGCATAATCAATACTCCCCAACACATCCACCGGTAAATCTATCTTTTGGTATTTCTTGCCCGCTAAATCATAAGTGTACAAAAACTTATAGCTTTTTTCTACGGCCGAAATATAAATCCGATCATTGCTTCCCCAGTGAGCTCCGGCAACAGCCGGGTTAAACTTCCGGGTAATTGGATCGACCTCTCCGGACTGAAGGTTGTACAGAAACAACTGCGAATCGTAACTGTTCGGGATCCGGTCATCACTCACATTCACTCCTAAATCGCCAAAACATTCCGGACCGCCCTGCACCAGCAGGTACTTGCCATCCGGCGAATACTGGCAGGAACCTCCATACAGTTTATCTTTCCAAATGGTATCTAATTCCAAGCTTGCCAAATCCATTTCAAACAAGTTTTGCTTGGAGAAAGGCACTTCAGCGTAATCCATTTTCCGGGTTGAAAAAAGGATTTTCGTTCCATCGAAGTGAATATCGTGTAAACTGGAAGTCAGGTTTCCGGCAGTCAGCGGGAAAATAGTTCCGGTAGCAACATCAATTTTATTCAGGTACGAACGGCTACGGAAGTAAGGCAGGCGGTCATCGTTTCCAAAAATCCGCTTCAGATCACCAGGTTTGTCGGCTTTAACCGAGCGGGTATAAATCACAAAATCTTCTGTTTCGGCCCAACGATAGCCCGAAAAATCGTCCATATTTTGAGCAACTGATTTTTCTAATCCTGAAAGCAAGTCGTAAACAAACAGTTCTGCTTTTTCTTCAAAACGAAGAATATAACTGAGGCGATCGGACACGGGCAACCATTTTATCTGAGAGATTCCGGCATTACGCAGAACTAACACATTTTTCTTTTGCTCCAAGTCATACACCTCTTTCCACGATTTACTTTTACCGCTACCCCGAACCACTTCGGAATAGCTGATTAAAACATATTTCCCGGAAGGAGAAACCGATGCCGACGAAATATCTTCACCATCCAACACATCGTGAATTGTAAGAAAACGGTCTGCACTTAAACTCCAGTCAACCTGCGTATTTTCAAACTCTTCATCCGCCACAAACTCAGCGTCCAATTTGAGAGGCTCTGCCGGCGCAATCACTTTTAGCATCACCTCGTGTTTACCGGCCTGAAGCTTAAGCTCGATTTTATTATCAGCCAGTTTATCTTCCTGTTGTGTTTTTTGCAAGTCGCCATCCACGTAAATTTCGGCCACCGCATTCAGGCTAATAGTCAGCGAACCTTTGGTCCACCGGTCGACCGACAAATACCCCGAAAGCAACACCAGTTCCTTAGCGCTTGTTTTCTGAATCAAACTATCATTCGCAAGTTCGATGGTTTCCCATTGGTAATCGGCACGATCAAAAGATGGTTGGAGCTGCTTTAGCAAGTCACTCTTTTCAAATTTATTGCCATCCACATTGGGCACATCGGCAAAAGCAGGCAGCTGCACCTGCGGGAGAGTTGCCAACTCCCAGTTTTTCAGCGCAACGCTATTTTGCCCTAGTACATATTGGGCGAACATCATTAAAATCAATAAAAATCCAGTTTGTTTCATAGTACTTTGATTATCGGTATGTGGCCGGTCAATGCCGGCTATTTTTACTCAGTAGCCAAAAATAGCGACTCCAAGGCAGAAATAAGCTGACTTTTATTCAATTTCCAGTTTCCCATCATTCTTGACACCTTAGATCGCAACTCCTCGTTTCTGCAAAAACAAGATAACCGCACAATCCAAGCCCTTGGTTTCAAACCAATCAAGCTGAACTGCACGGTTATCTGATCTATTTTTCCTGTTCAAAAGGCTTTACTCCAAGCAAAGCCTTCCGGAAAGAATAAGTGCTTAGACTACGCCCTGAGCGATCATTGCATCGGCCACTTTGATAAAGCCACCAATGTTTGCTCCCTTAGGATAGTTTACGTAGTTTTCATCTTCGCGACCATATTTCACACAAGTTGCATGAATGTTAATCATGATTTGCTGCAAGCGCTCATCAACTTCTTCTCTTGTCCACGGCAAACGCATGGAGTTCTGAGTCATTTCCAATCCAGACACGGCAACACCTCCGGCGTTAGCTGCTTTTCCGGGAGCATAAAGAATCTTGGCTTCCAGGAATACATCAATCGCTTCATTGGTTGAAGGCATGTTGGCTCCTTCAGCAACCAAGGCACAACCGTTTTTCACCAAAGTCTTGGCGTCATCTTCATTCAGCTCATTCTGAGTGGCACAAGGCAAGGCTACATCGCAGGTGATTCCCCATGGTGTTTTACCTTCGAAGTATTCAGCATCAAATTTATCAGCATATTCTTTAATCCTTCCGCGACGAATGTTTTTCAAGTGCATGACGTAATCCAGTTTTTCGCGATCGATTCCGTTTTTGTCATAAATAAAACCAGAAGAGTCGGATAAGGTGACCACTTTCCCGCCCAATTCAATCACTTTTTCAGTGGCATACTGAGCAACATTACCTGAACCAGAAATGACAACCGTTTTTCCGGCCAAGCTATCATTTTTCAGTTTAAGCATTTCCTGCGAAAAGTAAACGGTTCCGTAACCAGTAGCTTCCGGACGAATCACGCTTCCTGAATACTCAATCCCTTTTCCCGTTAAAACTCCAGTAAATTCGTTGCGAATACGCTTGTACTGACCAAACATGTAGCCAATTTCTCTACCACCAACACCAATATCACCGGCAGGAACGTCGGTATTTGGTCCAATGTGACGTTGTAACTCAGTCATAAAGCTCTGGCAAAAACGCATCACTTCATTATCTGATTTTCCTTTAGGATCGAAATCAGAACCACCTTTTCCGCCACCCATAGGCAATGTTGTCAGGCTGTTTTTGAAGACTTGCTCAAAAGCCAAAAACTTCAGGATACCCAAGTTAACCGTTGGGTGAAAACGCAATCCGCCTTTGTAAGGTCCAATCACACTACTCATCTCAATCCGGTAACCACGATTCACCTGAACATCACCTTTATCATCAATCCAAGGCACTCTAAAAATGATCACACGCTCGGGCTCAACCATGCGCTCCAATACTTTATTCTTAAGGTACTTGGGGTTTTCATTAATAAAGGGCATCAAGGAAATAGCAACTTCCTGCACTGCTTGGTGAAACTCCGATTCATTTGGATTTTTGGCAATTACCTTTGCCATCAAGTCATCAACTTTTACATTTAAAAGATCAGCCATAATTATCTATTTTTTAGTTTTTTTCTTTGTCTCAAAGGCATTCCGGATGGGATAAATGTAGCAGTATGATAGCCTAAAGCGAAATGCCCTCCACAAATGTAACACAGAAAGGAGCAATCGAAGAATTCTGAATTCAGATTAGGTATTTTACCTAAAGGCCTTTTCTACGCCTTATGTGTCAGCAAACTTATGGCTTAAATTTCGATGATGTTATTCTTGATGGAGAACTTAACCAGCTCGACGGTGCTTTTGAGTTGCAGCTTTTGCATGATGTGGTTTTTATGTGCATCAACCGTCCGCACGCTGATGCATAATTCATCAGCAATTTCCTGGTTTGAATAGCTTCGTCCCCAAAGCTTGAGCACTTCAATCTGCCGCTCACTCAAACTATTTAGCCCTTCGGTCTGTTCTTCGGGTACATCCAGCTTATCGATATACTGATTGAGTACCATTTGGTTGATTGAGCGATTAAAATAATCGAAACCATTCCGCAGGGTACAAATGGCTTCAATCAGTTCCTTTTGCGATGCATCGTGCCCCAAAATGCCTTTAGCCTTCGACTTCACAATTTTAACAATCGTCTCTTCGCTGCTGTCGAATGAAAGAATCAGCAGACGAGCCTTAGGGTTGAGCAGCGATAGCCGAATAATGAGATTCATGGTTCGAACGCTGGTATCATGAATGGAGAGAATCAGAATATTCAAACTCCTATTCTGAGCCAAGGTCATCAACTGATCCTTATGGTCGGCACAAAACAAAATTTCAAACTCAGGCACGCGCTCTAGCAACAGCTTCAGCCCCTGGCCCATCAAATGATGCTCGTCGTAAATTCCTATATTAATCATGAAATAATAACCGCTGCAGTTTTTGTTTTCCCATTCATTACCACCCGTAAAGGGCTGTCAAAACGAACATGCTTGAAATAAGTCGTTTCAGCAATCATCGTCTGATCCTGAAGCATATCCCAGCGAATAACATCGCTGGATGAATTATGGATTACAGAGAAATAGCCAATATTCATAGAGGTCACATTATGAAAAAAATGCGATCCCAAAGATGAATCGAGCGGAAAATTTTCGAGGCTGGTTTCCACAATCACCTTCGCATTGGAGATTTGTGCCCAATTGACCGGAATACCTAAAAACTGGTCGCGGGTTCCCCACCTTCCGGGGCCAATCAGAATATATTTCCGTTTCTCTTTCACCATCAAGTTGTTCAGCGCTTCAATTTCAGCAGCCATCTCCATGGTTTTCAGCTTGCTAAACTTTTCGGGCGGAACATAGATCACATCCGTAATCTTACTGATTTCGCCATTCCCCAGACTCATGCCCGAGCGCAAAAGCATTTTCCCCGGTTCAATCGCGTTAAAGTCGAAATAGTGAGACTCGATACTCGCCAGCAACGGTTTAATTTGCAACAAGTAGAATGTCGGCAGTCCATGCTTTCCGGGAGTCAGATCGACAGCATATTCAATTTCAACGGGCGAGCCAAAAGCCCCCTCAACAGCATGCAATATCGTATCGATTGTTTTGGCCAGCGGAATGTATTCGTACTGCAAAATGTTGGCAAAATTCACCACTCGCGGCCCATACGTATCCAATCCTGGCTCAACGGTATCGTTATCCGGATTGTAAACTGACACACAATGCTTCAGGGTGCCGTGCTTTTCGGCTTCTTCAATATCGAGTAAGTCGAGTGCTGCCAGCTCGCCTTTATTCAGCAAGTCGAGATCGAGGTTTGAGCAGTTTAGAGCATAAAACTTGACCTGCGTACTGTTCAGCAAATCTTTAATGTTGTACACCGAAACTTTGGGGTAGACGGGTGAGAAACGGTACGATTTCCAGCCACTGACCACGTAGGTGCCCAAGCCGAGTGCGGCAACAGCAAAGCCTTCTTCCGGCTTCATATCAGCAACCGGATAATAATTGAATGACTGGGCCACTCCACTGATATGCGGATAGTAATGATCGCCATGGAAATCGCCAACAACTTCCTGCAACACAATGGCCATTTGCTCATCTTCGACCCGATGCTGAATCGCTTCAAAATAGGTTCGGGCGCCATCAGAGTATATCGAGGCATAAACCATCTTGATCGCATTCGCCAAATGCTCAGCAACCTTACGCTTATTCTGCTTACAATTCGGGATAATATAAGTGTCAAAAACACCCGAAAATGGATGCGTAATAGAGTCCTCCGAAGTACTGGACGACCGAACAGCCACCGGCTTATCAATCTGATTGACATATATTTTCAACTTGCGCATCAACGAGCTGGACAAATTAGCTTCATAAAAATGCTCCCGAAGCTCCTTATAGCTAATCTCAGGATTTGAAATGACCTCCCTTAGGTTGTTCCGGCTAATGAAGTTCTGAAATTCAGTAGTCCCCACAATAACCGTAATGGGAGTTGAAATATTGATTTGCGAAGCCAGTGCCGAGAAATCATAATTATAAATCAGCACATTAATAAAGGCCAGACCACGCCCTTTTCCTCCGAGAGATCCACTGCAAAACGACACGATATTCCGTTCATCAAGCGTGGCGGTCTCGTCAAAGCCCATAATGCGACCCTTCTTTTTCTCCTCTTTATACCGGGTGATGGTTTCGAGAAAGAACTTACGTGATTCGCCGACGTTCTCCATCGAGTTCACCGGAACGGGGTTCAAGGTTTTTGCCAATTGGATTTCGCCACGCGCCATTAACCAAAGAGAGAAGTTATTCTCGAGCGCATGCAGGTAAAACGACTCATCAGGAATTTTTCGAAGCATGGTTTCAAACTCACGCAGTGATCGGGCAACGGCTATTTTCTCATCTTTTGCATTCAGGAAAACAAAATTGCCAAAACCCAGGTAGTTCTTCAAAAAGTGCTTTAAATCCTGAATCAAGGTCTCCGAATTTTTATCCAGAAACATGACATCCAGCTTTTTAGCATACCTCCGATTGCTGACCTCTGACGATTGCAGAATCACCGGAAGCTTATGAATATTGGACTTGGCGTATTGAATAAAATCGACCCCGGCCTTTTTATCTATCTTCCCACCGCGCTCAAATTCCATGTCGCTAATAACGCACAAGATAAAGTCTTTGTATTTATTAAAAATCGCTGTGGCCTCTTCGTAGTTTTTAGCCAGCAAAACTTTGGGCCGCGAACGCATACGCCCAATTTTGTCCAGCTCATTTTTCTCCACCTCTGGTAAAATCTGCTGTACCTGATCAAAAATAATGGAGTATAAAAACTGTAAGTATTTCGAATAGTAAAGCGGTGAATCCTCAATCACCAAAATCACGCGCACCAAGCCCACCCGGGTATCATTTTCCACATTCACCCGATCCTCGATCGACTTAACAATCGCAAACAAGATGAGCGAATCGCCGTTCCAAACAAACAACTGATCGACCGAGCCGATGGTAGGAAGCAGTTTTTCAAAATAATTGAGGTCACTCTTCTTATTAACCAGCAGGTAAATCGGGATTGTTTTGTGCTGCTCGCGAATCTGTTCGCTCAACTCAATAGGAGCTTTACGGTCGAGCCCCGCCATCAAAATAACCAAATCGAAATTCGTGGTTTCCAATAACTCAAGCGCTTCCTCGGCAGATGAAACACCGGTAATACGGGGAAGCGAAAAGAGACTGTACTGATAAATTTCACCCATGAATTTCTCAAAAAAGGAATCCTCACTTTCCAGCATAAAGGCATCGTACAAGGTTGAAACAAATAAAATATGCTTCACTTTATACTTCATCATATCCAAATACACATACTTCTCGAGCGACTGCTGGTTGAAGTATAGCTGAAGGGGCTTCTTGTTCCGAACCAGTGATTTCCGAAACTCTTCCGATCGATGTGGGTTGGTGATAACCACGCCTTTATTGCTAATAATCTCAAAACCCTTATACCCATTCAGATAGCCATTCACCATCTGGCAAATGTTTCGAATGAGGTCCCGTTCTTCACGCAAGAATGGCCCTTCGTCGGCTTCCGGAAAGTCTTTCAGGTAAAAAATTTCGATGCTTCCCTTTTTGTTATCAACCGTCATCAACTGATCCTTTTGCACCCAGGGAGACTCTTCAAAATTAGGGCTGACGTACTCGTCGCGTCCAAACCGGATACGGCAAGCAGTATATTTAGGGTATTGCCACGACTGCGGCAAAATATTACAAATACGCTGCAACGTTTCATAAACGCTGTTGCTTTCCTCAATGATTTTCGAGGTTTGATTAATGGCCTGCAGCTCCTTCAACCTCTCAGTATTGGCATGCAGAAGCCGGTTAAGCATATTTTTCACGGCTCGCCCTGCAATTAGCTCAGCCAGATTATTCAACAACTCGCGCTCTTCTTTCAGAAAAGGACCTTCATCCAAATCGGGAAACGCTTTGGTGTAAAAAACTTCAATACTCCCTTTTTTACTTGTATCGGTTTGAAAAAATTGCTTGATCTTCCAGGGTGTTTCTTTAAAGCCCAAACTCTCATAGCTTTTCCCGCCATAATTTATTCGAACAACCGTGTCATCCGGGTATTGAAAAGAAGCTGGCAAAACCGCACAAATCCGGGACAAACTCTCTTCCAATTTTCGGCTACGCTTCAAAATTTCAGCCGTTTTGTTTATCCCCTTCAGTTCTTTCAGTCGTTCCCCATTTTCAACCAAAAGAGATTCTAACGAATACTTACTAACCGCTCCCGACACCAGCGAGCTTAAACTTTTCAAGAAGCGCTGTTCTTCAGACAGAAAAGGGCTACCGTCTTCGCCTGCAAGTTTTCTCACATAGAAAAGCTCAATCTGCCCCTGCTTTTTATCGGGTGTTTCAAAAGACTGACTGATGTGCCACTGGCTTTCTTTAAACCGATCGCTAACATACACCTGATTATCTAACACAATTCGAGCCCGCGCATATTTAGGATGTTGACACGTATTGGGTAGATACTGACATAGCTCCGACAATCCTTCGGCAAGCGAATGGCTGTGTGCTAAAATTTCGTTGGCTTTGTCAATCCCTGTCAGTTCCTTTTGTCGCTCCGTATGAAGATGATTAAGCTCCCTGAGTCGAATATTCGCTATTGCTCCTCCAATAATGGTACGCCAATAAGGCAATTGCTCCTTAACCGCCAGGTAAGCTTCAAAATTCTCAGATTGAATTAAGTCCGTGTTGAAAAAAATCTCGATGACCCCTTCCGGCTGTTCGGAAGTTTCAATTAAACTGCGCAAAACAACAGCGGAATGCTTAAACCCACGGCTCACAAACTCCTGATTGTTGTAGCTTATAGAAACAGAAATTACCTCCGGCGATGCTCCCTTGACAATTTCATTAGCGATACTTTTCAGCAGTGAAGCCAGCTTCGAGTTCCCCTCAATTTGTTTCACAACAGCCTGACCGATGGCACTTAAACGTAACTTTTGCTCAAGCTCTAATCGGGCACTCGACTCTTCTGACTGCTTCTCCCCTTTCGATTCTTTATTCATAACTGGCAGGTATCTGGGTCAACTTTAAAGTTTAAATTAAACGCCTTGCAATAGCCTCTTGACGCTTTTGTAAGAATACAAATATAACTAACCGCAGGCGATTGTCTATCGCAAACAGATAGAGTTTGTTTGTCTCTTGATTAAAATGGGAGTTTAAGGAATAAAGGGCAAGAGCTTCATCAAATAATTCAAATCAGATTTTCAAGCCGTTCTACCTGAAAAAAGATCAAAAACCATAATCTTCCAGTATGCTCTGATTTACCCTTACCTTAATCCCAGTAAGGTCAAACAACATCGGCTCGAAGACTATATTCAGAGGCTATATTGACACTGTGTTAATTTCCTTTTAAATGAGGATATATAATTGCTTTTCATGTTATTCAGCATAAAAAATACGTACATTTGCCGCCAGAAAAAACAAGGCAAAAAATGGCATATCTAAACAATGTGATGATCATTCGGCACGAGCTGATAGCCAGATTGGTCAGACTGTTTCAGGAAGGTAACCTAAGTACAAAAATCGATAGCTTGCCGGTAGAGCTCTATCCCAAAAGCCGGGAAGCCCGCGGCCGTTGCTGCATCTACAAGGAACGGGTGATCACCCGCTACAAAATGCTTCCGCTATTGGGTTTTGAAGTTCCCGAAGATGACATCGACCTGGTTCCACTACACAATTACGCAGAAAAAGCTCTTCAACGCAACACTTTATCCGATCAGATCTTAACAGTTGTTGACGAAGCCTGCACCTCCTGCGTGCAAGCCAACTACGTGGTCACCAACCTGTGTCGCGGATGTGTGGCCAGCCCCTGTGTAATGAATTGCCCAAAAAATGCCATCCGTTTTACCCCCTCAGGACAGACCGAAATTAAAGTTGATGACTGTGTCAACTGCGGACTATGCCAGAAAGCCTGCCCCTACCATGCCATTGTTTACATCCCCATTCCGTGCGAAGAAGCTTGCCCGGTAGGTGCCATCAGTAAAAATGAGCAGGGCGTGGAAGAAATCAATGAAGACAAGTGTATCTACTGCGGAAAATGTATCACCGCCTGTCCTTTTGGTGCCATTTTCGAATTGTCGGCCATTGTCGATGTCCTGAAAAGTATTGAGCAAAAGCAGCAAGTCATTGCCATGATCGCTCCAGCTATTCTGGCCCAGTACCAGGAAGCTCCCGGAAAAGTGTTGGCGGCCATCGAAGAAATTGGCTTTACCGAAGTGGTTGAAGTGGCTCGTGGAGCCGAAAAAACAGCCCGCCACGAAGCCGAGGAGCTCAAGGAAAAACTCGGGCAAAACGCTCCGTTCATGACCACCTCCTGCTGTCCCTCCTATGTTGAAGCAGTACGCAAACATGCGCCCGGACTGCAGTCTAACGTATCGCACACCCCATCACCAATGGCCTACACCGCCGAAGAACTTCGCGAAAAGTACCCCGATGCCAAACTGGTTTTTGTAGGTCCCTGTGTTGCCAAACGAAAAGAAGCACGGGACTTGGGCTCGGTTGATTTTGTATTGAGTTTTGAAGAGCTGGATGCCATTATGGAAGGAATGGGTATTGAACCCGACAAAATGGAAGCTATTCAACTGGAGAGCTACACGCCTGAATCGCGTGGATTTGCAAAGAGTGGTGGCGTTCTGAATGCTGTATTGGCCGAAAAAAAGGTAGAAAACTTCACATTCGAGCAAATTGATGGCATCGACAAAGCGGCCATCCGACAAATTAAAATGTTGGAAAAAGGCAAGAATTCAGCACAATTTTACGAGGTGATGGCATGCGAAGGGGGTTGCATTAGCGGCCCGGGAGCCAACGTAAAATCAGCCAAAGCAAAAAAGAACTTTATTCAGGGACTTCGCTCTCTGACCTAGAAATTGAGGGTAATCTATTTCCCAACAAAAAAGGAGTGGGCTTTAGCGGCCTTCTCCTGCTATGCTGCGCTCTTTAAAGGACCCCCTTTCGATATAAATTTAACTGAAAAGCGATTCCGCTTGTTGCAGCAACTAAAAAGGTCAAAGGCTGTTAATTGCAATTGAATTCAATCATTTCCTTCCCCTTCGAGCTAAAGCACAAAGGACACAGAAACATGCAGACTTACATTTGAAAGCGAAATCCGGCAGCGGAGGTAAAAATTACCAACACCTCATTTTTTTCGAATCAGCATCAGCCCGTCGCGAAAAGGCAAAATGGTTTGACTCACCCGTGGATCATCCTTTATTTTTTGATTGAAGGCCAGAATCCCCTGCGTTTGTTCATCCTTCGCATCCAGCGCCTCCACCACCTTGCCACTCCATAAAATATTATCGGCAATCAGAATTCCTCCGGAAGGCACCCGATCAATCACCAGGTCCAAATAACTGGCATATTCACGCTTGTCGCCATCAATAAAGACAAGCTCAAACGGCTCATCCAAGCTCGGAATAATGGACCGTGCATCGCCAATATGCTGACGAACCTGATGCTGAATACCAGCCTTCACAAAATACGAGTGAGCCATCGTTTCCAGCTCATCATTAATTTCAATGGTGTGCAACAGTCCGCCATCGGCCAATCCTTTAGCCAAACAAATAGCCGAATAGCCGGTATAAGTACCAATTTCAAGAATTCGATTGGGGCACACCATCTGACTTATCATCGTCAGAATAGTGCCCTGAGCATGTCCTGAGAGCATCCGTGGATGTAGCACTCTTAAAAACGTTTCGCGCTCCAACTCTTTTAATACCGAGTCCTCTTCGTCAATATGCGCCAGAATATATTTCTCCAGCTCGTGTGTCTGTTCCATCTATTCGTAAGTTAAAATACTCAACTGCCGCTCGTCAAAAATTTCATTGGCAATTTCCATCAGTTGGCTTCCGGTAATGGCTTCAATTTTCTGATAAATCTGAGGCAAACTATCCACCTTGTTATAGAGCAAAAAGCTTTTCCCCAACGTAAGCATCAGGTCATCGCGATTTTCACTAGACAAGGCAATCTGCCCTATCAGTTGCTTTTTGGCTTTACTCAATTGCAACACACCCAACGGTTTGTTTTTGAGTAAGCGAAACTCTTTATTCACCAAATTCAACGCCCGGTCGAGGTTGTCGTGTTCAGTTCCAAAATAAACATTAAACTGCCCGGTATCCGAGTATGCCGTATAGCCTGACTCCACATTATAGGCCATTCCATTACGTTCGCGCAAAGCCAGGTTTAAACGAGAATTCATCGACTGACCTCCCAAAATATTGTTTAGCAGCACCATGCCCATGCGCTTCTTGTCCTGCGCATTGTAGGCAATATTACCAATCACACAGTGTGTTTGAAAAGTATCGCGCTTAACATGTCGCGTTGCTGGTGTATAATGATTAAAAAGAAGTCGCTTATTAGATCGTAGGCGGCTTGGGATAGGAGCAAAATACTTTTCGGCCATGCTTAAAAACCGCGCAAACGAGATATTCCCCACCGAACTAAGAACCATCTGATCGGTATGATAATTATTCTGTAGAAACCGAAAAATATCGTCGCGGGAAAATGCCTTCACATGCTCCGGCGTTCCCAAAATATTCCGGGCAATGGGATGACCATCAAACATGAGCTCATCAAAGTCATCAAAAATCAATTCTGATGGGCTGTCCTTATACGAATTGATCTCTTCCAAAACAACCTCTTTTTCCCGTTCCAACTCTCTGACCGGAAAAGTACTGTTAATCAGAATATCACTGATCAGCTCCATGTTCCGATCGTAATATTCATTCAAAAAAGAAGCATACACAGCCGTCTCCTCTTTTGAAGTGTAGGCATTAATTTCGCCGCCAACATCCTCAATCCGACTTATAATATGATAGGCTTTACGCTTTTTCGTTCCTTTGAAAATAACATGTTCAATAAAATGAGCTATTCCCTGCTCTGACGGAGCTTCGTCCCTCGAGCCGGTATTTAAAATGATGCCGAAATGGGCAGCCGGTGATTCCACCTCTTGATGAATTAACCGGATTCCATTGCTTAATATGTGGGTATTTATTTTCACGTTCTCTTAAATTGGAGTGCAAAAGTAGAAAACGTAAATGAATTTTCAATTGATAAATCCATGAAAAAGAAAAGGTTCTGCTATAGCTGCCATTTTTTTATTCTCAGAGAGCAAAAAAATGTTTTGAAGTTAAATATTTCGCCGTATATTTGCCATCGCTAAAGACAACGGTGCCATAGCTCAGTTGGTAGAGCAACGGACTGAAAATCCGTGTGTCCCTGGTTCGATTCCAGGTGGCACC
>NZ_JBQYLH010000026.1:0-53469 GCF_052677165.1 Sunxiuqinia sp. sy24 | reverse complement strand
CCCATCCTTAAAAGGGATGTGCTCTACCAGCTGAGCTACTGAGTCATCATGTGTAGTGCCTTTTTGTTTTAAAGGCGCTGCAAAAGTATGCTTTTCAACCTAAAATGCAAAACGATTTCCCAATATTTTTTTTTAAAATAAAGACTAACAAAAAGCAAACTTAAGATTTTGAGAAACTTAGATAGCAAAAAGAATTCAGCAAATTTATGAAACCAGAATAAGTATTTCACTCCATAGGAGATCTAGTAAATAAACTTACATTTGTTTGAAAAATCACTCTTAATGACTTTTGAAGGTTACTTTGTTATTGCTGTTATTGTCTTAATGATAATCGCACTCATCAACGACTGGATGCGCCCCGGGCTGTTGCTTTTCTCTGCACTGGTTGTACTAATGGCTGCAGGAGTCGTTTCCTCCAATGAAAGTCTGGCCGGCTTCTCCAACAAGGGGATGCTTACCGTGGCTGTACTATTTTTGGTAAGCGAAGGAGTTCGGCAAACAGGAGCGCTAAATATTGTCGCTCGGGCTTTTCTGCCCAAGCGACGTGGTAAAATGCCAATCACTTTGGTTAAGATTCTAGTTCCAGTATCCTTTATTTCTGCCTTTTTAAACAATACACCAGTCGTAATTATATTTGCACCTATGATCAAAAACTGGGCTGAAAAAATGAATCTTTCGCCTCAGAAATTTTTGATTCCTCTTTCATATGCGACCATACTGGGAGGTATGTGTACCTTGATTGGTACGTCAACAAACCTGGTGGTACACGGACTAATGTTGGAAAATGGGTTTAACGGCTTATTTATGTTTGAGCTGGGAAAAGTCGGAATCTGGGTTGCCTTGGTAGGCTTTTTATACCTTTCATTCGTGGGACACCGCTTGCTTCCCGGGAAAAAGGACAATAATAAACGCGACAGCCTAGATTATAAAGAATATTTTTTGGATGCAACCCTCCCACCCAACAGTTCGCTTATCGGTGAAGAAATCAATAATGGACGCAGCCATCAACTAAAAAATATCATCATCCATTCCTTAGCGCGGGGTGATGAAATTATCGATACCCGCAAAGGCAGATATACGCTTGAACAGGATGACAAGCTCGTGATTGCGGTCAAATCAGAGGTTTTAGAAAACTTGGTTCCACAGCGAAAATTAGAGTTTAAGGCATTAAAAGGATTTGGTAAATTCTATAAAAGCACAGACATCAAGCAAATCGAGGCTGTAATTGCTCCCCGCTTTCCCGGAATCAACCGAACGGTGGATGAATTTGATTTTTTGAACCACTACCAGGCCGAAGTACTAGCTGTATACCGAAACGGCGAAACAATCTCAACCAATGTAGGCTCTTTCCGAATGAAAGCCGGCGACAGCCTGGTTTTATTAACCAATGAAAATTTCATCAAGAATTGGGGCGAATCAACCGGTTTTTACCTGACTTCATTTATTGGTGAAATCCCTCCTCCCCGATACAAAGGACAGCGCTTGTTGGCTCTACTACTCGTTTTACTAATGATTATTGGAGCAACCATCGGTCGGTACCTCCCGGAAGTTGGAGGGAATCAGCTCGACATGTTCTATTTCGCTGCCATTGTGGCCGTACTTATGGCATGGATAAATGTGCTCCCCAATCGAAAATACACCAAAGCTATTTCATGGGACGTTCTGATTACAATTGCCTGTGCGTTTGGACTTAGCAAAGCACTTCAAAATTCAGGTGCAGCCGATGCCATTGCCATAACAGCAATCAATTTCTCGAAATCATTTGGTCCCTTAGGAGTCTTGATTACGATTTACCTGATCACCACTGTTTTTACCGAAATAATAACCAATAACGCAGCAGCCGCACTCGTTTTTCCTATTGCCTATTCGGCGGCCATCCAACTAGGGGTTGATCCCAAACCATTTTTCATCGCCATCTGTATTGCAGCATCAGCAAGCTTTTCGTCCCCAATTGGGTACCAAACGAACTTGCTGGTTCAGGGGCTTGGAAACTATAAGTTTGGCGACTACACAAAAGTTGGATTACCCCTAAATATTATTGCTTTCATTATGTCAATAATTCTTATTCCGATGATTTGGCCATTCTAAATTAGCCGAATAAGAGTTAATACCTATTAAAATTAACACAGAATAACCTATTTTTGCTCTCTAATTAGTTTTTTACAAATTTGCTGGAAGCAAGTTGCGTTTTAAAAATCCTTATCATGAATAAATATACTCTGACCCACTTGCGTGAATTAGAGGCCGAGGCCATTCACATCATTCGTGAGGTTGCAGCCGAATTTGAGAATCCCGTTATGCTGTATTCAATTGGAAAAGACTCATCGGTGATGGTTCGTCTGGCTGAAAAAGCATTCTACCCCGGAAAAGTTCCGTTTCCACTTATGCACATCGATTCAAAGTGGAAGTTTAAAGAAATGGTTGAATTTCGCGATAACTACGCCAAAGAAAATGGCTGGGACCTGCTTGTTCATTACAACAAAGAAGGTTTTGAAAGCGGAGTTGGCCCTTTTTCTCACGGAAGCAAAGTACATACTGATGTGATGAAAACACAGGCCTTACTCGAAGGCTTGTCGAAATATAAATTCGATGCGGCCTTTGGTGGTGCTCGTCGCGACGAAGAAAAGTCACGAGCCAAAGAACGAATCTTCTCCTTTCGCGATAAATTCCACCAGTGGGATCCCAAAAACCAACGTCCTGAGCTTTGGAATATCTACAACGCTAAAGTACATAAAGGCGAATCCATCCGGGTTTTCCCAATATCGAACTGGACTGAGCTGGATATCTGGCAATACATTCGCTTGGAAAACATCCCTATCGTCCCCTTATATTATGCCAAAGAACGCCCCATTGTGGAAGTGGATGGCAACCTGATTATGGTTGACGATGAGCGCATGCCAAAAGAATTAGTCGAGAAAGCTGAAATGAGAAAAGTTCGTTTCCGTACGCTTGGATGCTACCCATTAACCGGAGCCATTGATTCCGAGGCCGATAACATCGAGAAAATTGTTGAAGAAATGATGACCGTTACCGTTTCAGAACGAACCACTCGCGTTATTGACTTTGACCAAGAAGGCAGTATGGAACAAAAAAAGCGTGAAGGTTATTTCTAGCCTTCAACTTGGCAAACAACTAGCACTGCTGAAAATTGATTTAAAAAATTGAAAATGACACAACCCATAGATATAAAGGCATTTCTTGATCAGGACGAAAAAAAAGATCTACTACGCTTGCTAACAGCCGGTTCAGTGGATGATGGGAAATCAACCCTGATTGGCCGATTACTTTTTGACAGCAAGCGACTTTATGAAGACCAGCTTGCCGCCCTGCAACGCGACAGTAAACGCGTGGGACATGCCGGCGAAGACATTGATTATGCCTTGCTGCTCGACGGCTTAAAAGCCGAGCGTGAACAAGGAATCACCATCGATGTAGCTTACCGGTATTTTTCGACCAACAAACGTAAGTTTATCATAGCCGACACCCCCGGACACGAACAATATACGCGCAACATGGTAACAGGCGCATCAACAGCCAATCTTGCCATTATTTTGATTGATGCCACCAAAGGCGTCATTACCCAAACGCGGCGCCATACATTCCTCGTTTCGCTGCTTGGCATTAAGCATGTGGTACTGGCTGTGAATAAAATGGACTTGATAGACTTTGACGAGCAAGTGTTTAACGACATCTGCGAAGACTACAAAAACTTTGTGGCCCAGCTTGACATTCCAGATGTAAATTACATCCCGTTATCAGCTTTAAAAGGAGATAATGTTGTTGATCGGTCAGAACGCATGGACTGGTATAAAGGCAAGGCAATGCTAGAATTTCTGGAATCGGTGCACATTAGCTCGGATCGCAACCTGGATGACTTACGCTATCCTGTACAATATGTATTGCGCCCCGACCGCGATTTCCGAGGTTTTTCAGCCCGGATTGCATCAGGAGTTGTTCGTCAGGGAGAGGAAATCATGGTTCTTCCGTCGAAAAAGAGATCAACCATCAAAAGCATTACCACTTATGATGGCGAACTGGATGAAGCGTTCCCGCCACAAGCGGTTACCATCACCTTAAATGATGAAGTAGATGTTTCGCGTGGCGATATGATCGTCTATCCGGATAACCTGCCACGCATGGAACGTCACTTTGAAGCCACCGTGGTGTGGATGGATGAAAAACCGATGGATCCAACAATTCAGTTTTTTATTAAACATGCCAACAACAACACCAAAGTTCGTATTGACACGATAAAATACAAAACCGATGTCAACACCCTGCAAAAGTCGGAAGTTGACTTTTTGGAATTAAATGAGATTGGGCGGGCAGTATTAACCACCAACAAACCACTGTTTTTCGATCCTTACAAAAAAAATAAAAACACCGGAGCTTTTGTTCTCATCCATCCAGTGACCAACAATACGGTTGCTGTTGGTATGATTATCGATAAGCTAAGCGCCGATGATCTGCCTTCTAAAATCAGTGACCAGCACCGGGAATTAATTCGCAAAGGGAAAGGCTTAATTTCTGACAACGAATACCAGGCGCGTTACAATCAAAAAGGAGCTACCCTCTGGGTAACCGGACTGCACGGCTCTGGCAAAAATGAGTTTGCATTCAGCCTCGAAAAACAATTATTCGACATGGGAGCCACCGTTGTCTTGCTTGATGGCAGCTCCGTGCGTTCAGGGCTTTCGAAAGAGCTGGATTACTCGCCAACCGACCGGGCCGAACATTTACGCCGCGTTGCTGAGGTTAGTCGTTTGCTGAATGATCAAGGCATCATTACAATCTGTTCCTTCATCTCACCTGATGAAGCCATTCGCAAACAAGTCACCGATATTATTGGAGAAGACCGGTTTCATCTCTTCTCAATGGATGCTTCGATGGAGTTCTGCAAAAAGAACAAGCCCGAATTCTACGCCGATAAGACCATCAAATACGTTCCCGGAGTAGACGTTCCTTTCGAAACACCGGAAGATGCAGCCTTAAAGCTTGATCCGGAAGACAACGGTAAAAATCCGGAACTGGTAATCGAATATATCCGTAAAAAATTAATCTTTCCAATAAAGTAAGAAGAGCCCATACCGATATAGTAAAAGGGGAATTTCAATAAGAAATTCCCCTTTTTTAGAGCTGAAAAATCCTCGCAAAAAATACTAGACTTCGTTAAATAGAAGGAAAGACCAAACATTTCACACAAAGCCTTCGTTTAATAAACAGACACAAAAAACAGGGTGTTATATTCTTAAAACATACCGATCTTGACCTGTTTCCATTTCTATGACTTTAAGAATTCCTCATCCATTTTGTGACTTTACCGACAAACAACTCTTTTTTTGGTCAGTGTATACGGTACATTGATAACCTAAAGTACTGTTTTAATAACTCCTACAGATAACCGATTGACAATTAATAATAAAAGTATGAAATTAGCTTACCAATAGAACATCGCATGACGCCTGCAGAAAGGTTTTATAAATATTTCAATCGTGCATATGGTCATCCCGAGGATGACATTCCATCACAATTGAAAAATGAGTTCATCGAGGAATTCATCAGTCAAATTCCTGAAGTAATCGATGAACTTGAAACCAATCTGCTCAAACATGAGATCCACAAATTTTATGTACAAATAAAGAACCTGAAGTACCTCTGCGAATACAGCGAAGAATTTAACCGGTACTGGCTCCTGTTAAGATCCATTTCGGGCGGTCTGGATCGCGTACTTGAAGATCCGACAACAGATCATATCGCCGATGTTTACATCTATTACTTCAGCCGCTATGGCGGTCGCCGAAAACTGCGGGATGAAAATTGGTTTGAAGGTCACCGATGGGAGTTTCTCGACAGGCTATCCAATATCCCAACCAATGATGACCTCAATGATTTCATCTTAGAAAAGATTGATGATCTGAGCAATTATTTTCAATTGTATAAGAAAGAATTGACTTCCTTTATTCTGGAATTAAAAGAGCTGACGAACTAAGTTTCTCATTGCCTCCAAGAAGCCAGAACCACAAAGCTAGTAAGTTAAAAATAACGACTGCTCTCCTGGGCAAATCGCCCCTTCCCTGCTCTTTTTTTAGCGTAAGATTGATTATCTTGCCCAGCAAAATGAAAATCAACATGACAAAACAATACAATTGGGCTATTTTAGGATGTGGAAAAATTGCCCGCAAATTTGCTGAAGATCTAAAGTTACTCCCCAATGCAAAGCTTTATGCCGTAGCATCCAGAAGTTTAGACCGCGCACACGAATTTGCCGTTCAACTCGGATTCGAGAAAGCTTATGGCAGCTACATCGAACTTGTTGAAGACCCGAACGTCGATGTTGTTTACATTGCGACTCCACACTCCCACCACCACGAGCATGCACTTCTATCCCTGACATACAAAAAAGCAGTTTTGTGCGAAAAAGCCTTTGCCATCAATGCTCGTGAAGCCCGAGAAATGATTGACTGCGCCAAAGAAAATAACACATTTTTGATGGAAGCCTTTTGGACCCGCTTTCAACCCGGTTTTTTAAAAGCAATGGAAATACTTGAATCCGGAGAGCTAGGTGAACTAAAAATGGTTCGCTCTGACTTTGCCTTCAATGCTGAAAAAAATGCCGATTTGCGCCTGTACAACCCTGACTTAGGTGGAGGTTCGCTACTGGATATTGGCATTTACCCGGTTTTCGCAACCATCATGACTTTAGGAAAACCATCATCAATAAAAACCCTTCCTCAGTTTGGATTCACCAATTGCGAAGAATCCATAATCATGAGTTTCAAATACGACAATGGAGCCATGGCTTCGCTGGTTTCCAGTTTTGCATCTCATTCATCCATTCAATCCGAGTATTGGTGCGAGAAAGGCTACCTGCGACTAAACAGACGCTGGTTTGCCAATGCCCAAATCTGTATTTGGCGCCAAGGGATGGAGCATGAAGAGGCCGTCGAAGTAGCTCCAATAGAAGGAAAAGGCTATCAATTTGAAGCTGCTCATGTGATGAAATGCCTGGATGAAGGGAAGATTGAAAGCGACATGATGACTTTTGAGATCACCCTCAACATAATGAATACCTTGGACCGTGTGCGAGCTGATGCCGGCATTGTTTATCCCAAGCATGATTTGCCGTCTGCCAACTAAGACAAAGGATTGTTTAGCCTACATCGACTTGCTTGCTGACTTGAATATTGCATTCACAGGCTTATTAACATTATTTAAAGAAAAAAATAAGCCGTTCATCGATAATGTTCCCAAACATTAAGTAAAAAAGTATAATTTTGGTTCTATCAAGAATAAAGCTATGAAATTAATTATTCTCACATCGTCTATTTTTTACTTACTCGGACTGAAGTTAACTCATCAGGTTGAGATCGAACAGCCATTCATAACTGACAGTGTAATTATAAGCGTACCAGCAGAACAGCCTAAACTTCCAGCAGTCGACCAACAGGAAGCACAACCGCAAATCAATGAAGACAAAACCGACAGCATTCAAAGTCCTGGCTCAAACGAAAATACAGCTCCGTGGTATCCTTTAATCGAGGATTTAGAATGTAATGAGTTTTAACGCCCAGCGAGCACATTGGCGCTGCGCACTCGAAAATTTTTCCCTACTCATAAAACGCCTCAACTCCCGGATAATGAAATTTTTTCCGGGCAACAACTTCTGGATAGATAAAGTATTTCACATCAGCTTCCGCACACAACTCATCTTCGTCATTCAATAGTTTCGCATGAATAATGGCTAATCGCTTATTCTGCTCCACCAACTTCCCTTCAATTCTGATTTCCCCCTGGTTTGTATGAAGTGGTTTTAGGTATTTGACCTGCAACTCGGCTGTAACGCCAGCCGTAGCGCACTTAGTATACACCACCCAGGCGGCAATTTCATCCAATAAGGTTGCCTGAATACCTCCATGCAAAACATTTACCCAGCCCATAAATTCAGACCGAGGCTGCCACATCGAAATAATGCTTTCACCGTCATCCCAAAATTCTAAATTAAGACCTACTGGATTGTGTGGCGAACAGCCAATGCAACGATACAATTGCGGATCACCGCTGAGATGAGGATTTCTAATCTTTCTCATTTTTAAAAATAAAAAAAGCCGGTCAAACATAAATATTTGCCGGCTCATGAACGTATAATCCTTTTAATTATTTCCCAAGATCAGGGGAAGTCCTTCTTTAGTGCTTCCAATCACAACAACTTTTGAATTGGGCGATTTAGAGAGCTCCAAGGTTGCTTCAATTCCTCTCTGCTTCAGAATATTGACTGTCAGCGATGCATCAATAATACGATTATAGCGTGCAACAGCCTCAGCTTCAATACGCTTTTTCTCCGCTTCCTGTTCAGCTGTTTGCAGCGTATATTGGTAGGTCAAAAAAGCTTGCTCTTCTTCCAACTTCTTCTCAATCGCCTGCTTAATTTTATCGGGCAGGTTTATTGAGCGAATCAAAAGAGCTTTCATGTCGATGTTATTTTTATTGAGTACTTTTTCGGTTTCTTCAATAATAGACGACTCCACTTCACTTCTTTTGGTCGAATAAATTTCCTCAGCGGTGTACCGGCCTGCCACCTGACGAACCGATGAGCGCACTTCCGGCGTAATTAACTGATCGATATACCGTTTCCCAAAAATCTCGTGTAAATACCCAATCTTATTGTAAGTTGGATTGAAACGCACAGAAACGTCAACATTGACTGACAGTCCGTTTTTATCCAAAACGTCCATTGTTTCTTCCCGCTGCTGTTCCTTTACATCATATACAAATAAAGTATTCCAGGGAGCCACAATATGAAATCCGGGAATATAAGTATTGTCCTTGTCCAGGCCCGATGTAAAAGGCCGGAAAATGACTCCTCGTTCACCTGGCTGAATGGTCACAAACATGCTGCTACCGAAAAACAATAAGATAAAAACGACTGCTGCTGCAATAATGAGATACGACTTCTTAAAATTAAAATCCATTGGTATGAAATTTTTAAAATGACTAAAAAGTAAATGTAAGAGAATTTTAAGGATTTTCTCAACTAAACAGATAAATCTTACTAAAAACCAATAAAAAGCCTAGATTCAGAATAACAAGAATCTGGTGAAATCAGTTTTTTTTCGTTAAATTTGAAATTCATCAAAACCCCTTCTGTATGATTGGTTCTTCAGAACTTATTATTAACAACGACAAAAGCATCTTTCATCTGCATCTAAAACCCGAACACATAGCCGACCATGTCTTGTTAGTTGGCGACCCGGCCCGCGTTCAATTGATTGCATCACATTTTTCCAATATTGAATATAAAATCCAAAATCGGGAATTTGTTTCGACCACCGGAACATACCAGAACACCCGAATTACTGTGATCTCAACAGGCATTGGAACCGACAACATCGACATTGTTATTAATGAGCTGGATGCCTTGGTAAATATCGATCTGGAAACACGAGAAGTAAAAGCAGAAAAGCGTTCGCTCAACATTATCCGTATTGGCACGTCAGGGGCGCTTCAAAAGAATTTGCCGGTCAACTCATACGTCTTATCCCGAAAAGCAATTGGCTTTGATGGCTTGCTGAACTTTTACGCCAACCGGGAGCTAATTTCAGATCTGGATTTTGAACGTAACTTCATCAACCACACGGCCTGGAATTCACTTCTGGGCAAACCTTATGTTGTCGATTCATCTCCCCGTTTGTATGACCGTTTCCAAGGAGATCATTTTACGGAAGGCGTAACCATTTCGGCACCGGGATTCTATGGCCCACAAGGACGAATACTGCGCCTTGAGACAGCCGACCCTCTGCTCAACGAAAAGGTTGAATGCTTCTTCTACAACGACTTGCAGATAACGAATTATGAAATGGAATGTTCGGCAATTTACGGACTTTCAGCACTGCTCGGACATGAAGCCCTAACTGTTTGTCTGATCATTGCCAACCGGACAACAAAAGAAGCCAACGAGAACTACTACCCTGCTATGGAAAAACTGATTAAATTAGTCTTGGATAAACTATCAACTTAATCGCTTTACAGCTATGAAGAAGGACAGGCTGCAAGCTTTAATTGCCTTACTGGACGATCCGGATGAGGCAGTCTTTGAAGCAGTGGAACAACAATTACTTTGCGAAGACGTGCAGATTGTTGACCAACTGGAACAGATCTGGGAAACCAGTCTGGATGAGCTGATCCAGTCCAGAATCGAAAATCTGATTCAACAAATCCAGTTTGCTGAAACCAGAACTAAAATTCTCAACTGGGCCAATCAAAAGCAAATTAACTTATTTGAAGGGTTCTTCTTAATCAGCCAATATCAATACCCCGATCTCAAACAAAAACAAATAAAATCGAAGCTTCAAAAGATATCGAATGATGTGTGGCTTGAAATCAGTAACAAACTTACATCATTGGAGAAAATTACTGTACTCAATCATATTTTATACGATGTCAATCAATTTTCCATCAACCTAAACCACCTCAGTTCACCGCAAAATTGTTATATCAACCAACTCCTTGAAACGAAAAAAGGCAATGCCATTTCAATAGCCATATTATATGCGCTGATTGCGCGCGAACTGAAATTCCCGATCCAGTTTATTAACTTCCCAAAAACTCCCCTGCTCGCTTATATCGACCCGGAGTTGGCCAAGGAAGTCCATGGAAGTAATTACAAATCGTCCATCTTATTCTACATTAATCCATCCAACAAAGGAGCCATTATTGGTCGGAAAGAAATCGATTTTTTCTTAAACAAGAACAAGCAGTACGAAATGGATGATCTTGACGAGCCGTGCGAAGACAAATTCATGGTAAAAAAACTCCTGGAAAGCCTGATTGAAAGCTATGACTCATTGGGCCACCAAGACAAAGTGGATGACTTAAGGAAAATAGCAGATTTCCTATAAAAAAGAATAACAAGCAATCAATAAAAACCAGAACTTTCAAAACCAAGTAAATAATTCTGATGGTTCTGGATTGATCTTCACCTTATCGAAAAATCCCTTAAAGCTTTTGCCATCAGGCTTCTCCATTCATTTTTTCCATTACTATTTTGAGAATGAGTTGCTCTTTCGTTTCAGCCTGAAACAACAGCTCGGTAGCTTCATGCTTCAACGCCTCTTTCTTATCAACATCCTTCAACCCTTGCAAGTTAATCAACACATTCAGGTAAGCCCCGTGAACGGCAGTCTTTGCACACAGGGCTGCCACTCCGGCGTCAGATACTGAATTTGGATTGCCAATTTCCGCCATCACTTCAATCACTTCCATCGAATAAAAGGCAGCCTTCATGACCGCTAAAGGCACGTGGATGGCATTTAGCGTCGCTTGCTGGATGGCTGCACTACGAGCCAGGACTTCGTCTTTACTTGTCTTGGGCAGCCCAAATGCCACAATGATCTGATTAAAAGCATTGGTATCTTCATCTACCAAACGGAGAAGTTCTTTTTGAAAAACTTTCCCCTTCTCCGCCCATTCGGAAAATTCGTCCCAGCGATGATCCCATCCGCGCTTGTGCGCCGAAAGATTAGCTACCATACTTCCCAATGCCGCTCCCACCGATCCAACATAAGCAGAAATAGAACCTCCACCAGGTGCTGGCGACTCCGAAGCGGTTTCGTATGCAAAGTTCCGAAGACTCCTATCGATTAGCTTCAGTGACTGATCTTCCAGCAAATACTCGATAATACGCTCGCGAGGGTTAAATGCCCCCAACTCGTCCAAACCCATCGACTTAATCGCAATTTTAATTAACTCCAAATCAGAGACTCCAGTAGAACGTTGCTGTTTACGCAGAAAATATTTCCCCGCTTCGAGCATAGCCTGCAGTGGAATCAATCCAACCAACTCAGACCCTGTTACCCGCAAGCCTCGGCTTTCAGCACTTTTACAAACAGCATCAAAAGCCACATGAATGGGTGTAATGGTAATGTCGGTTAAGTTCATCGAAATTTGAGCAACGCCATATTCTTCAATAAACCAACCGATGGCACGAACTTTTTTCAGACTCCCGGGAATACGCACGGGTTCTCCATACTCATCCTGCACTATTTTTCCGGTAACCGGATTTCCTTCACGCTTAACTCGTCCTGCCTCGCGCACATCGAAAGCCACTGAGTTAGCTCGCCGAGTCGATGTTGTATTTAAATTAACATTATAGGCAATCAGGAAGTTGCGGGCACTCACCGCTGTTGCTCCGGACGTTACATTCATTTTAGCCGGACCAAAATCAGGCTTCCAATTTGAATCTTTCAATTTATCAGGCAACCCTTCATATTCGCCCGACCGACAATTTGCCAGACTTCTGCGCTCTTCATTTTGTGCTGCAAACTCGTAGCAGTAAATTGGGATATCCAATTCATCACCGATGCGTTTGGCCAATTGATGAGCATATTCAACCATTTCATCCATCGAAATACCTGCAATGGGAACCAAGGGACAAACATCGGTGGCACCAAAACGCGGATGTTCTCCATGATGCTTACTCATGTCGATTAACTGGGAAGCCATTTTCACACCCTGAAAAGCAGCCTCAATAACGTCTGCAGGAGGGCCGACAAAAGTAACTACGGTACGATTAGTAGCATACCCCGGATCAACATTGAGCAACTTAATATTCTCAACTCGCTCAATGGCATCCGTTATTTGTTTAATAATTGATTGATTTCTTCCTTCACTGAAGTTTGGCACACATTCAATTAACTGGCTCATAATTCGTTTTTTTTATTGATCACAGACTCGGATCTATTAATTTTGTTGGCAGATTAATAGATCTCTCCATTGATAATAACAGTCTCCACCGGGTTGCTTCCGAAGTAATACGGAATGGCAGAATAGGTCGGCAGCTCCCGGGTAATAAACAGATTGGCTAATTTACCACGACAAATACTACCACAACTGTGTTCCACGCCCATGGCATATGCCGAATTAATTGTGCAGGCATTAATTGCTTCTTCAGGAGTCATTTGGTAGTTGATACAGGCTAAAGACTGAATGAAATTCATATTCCCGGAAGGAGATGATCCCGGATTGTAATCGGAAGCCAAGGCAAGCGGCAAACCTGCTTGCATCATTTGGCGCACCGGCGATAAGGGCAGTTTTAAGAAGAAGGCAGCTCCAGGTAAAACGGTTGGCATTGTTTCAGTCCCCAACAAGGCTTCAATTTCCGATTCTCCTATGTGTTCCAAATGATCGACAGAAAGTGCCCCATATTGAACACCAACCTGAACGCCACCAGTTAAGCCCAACTCATTGGCATGAATTTTTGGCTGCAAGTCATATTTCATTCCCGCTTCAAGCAGCTGGGCCGTTTCTTCAACCGTAAAAAAGCCTTGATCACAAAACACATCCATATAGTCAGCCAGCCCTTCTTTATCAATCTCGGGTAGCATTTCCTGAATGATTAGCTGAATGTATTTTTGACGATTGTTGTGGTATCCCGCAGGCAAAGCGTGAGCCCCCAAAAAGGTTGATTTGATCATGAGCGGGCTGCTTTCTTTCAAACGCTTGATTACCCGTAGCATTTTGAGCTCAGACTCCAAGGTTAGTCCGTAGCCACTTTTGATTTCCACAGCTGTTGTCCCGTGTTTCTTAATCTCGTCTAACCGAGACATAGCTGACAAAAACAGCTCCTCTTCAGTGGCTTGTTCCATTCGCTGGGCTGAATTTAGAATACCCCCTCCCCGACGGGCAATTTCCTCATAGCTTAAACCTGTAATGCGGTCTACAAATTCCTGTTCACGGCTAGCCGGAAAGACCAAATGTGTATGCGAATCACAATATCCGGGCATCACTATTTTTCCGGCACAATCAATTTCCATAACCATTTCGGCTCCCTCAACAAGTATCTCGTTGAAATCTTTCATCAAGCCGAAGGTTTCAATCTGATCATCATTGATCACCAAAAAAGCATCTTTCAATACCGTTAACTCCTTCATTTCCTCACCAGCAACCCAAGTTCTCGCGTGTTCCTCGACTTGAACTAATTCTTTGATATTTTCCAAAATTACCTTCATATCAATTACTCTGGATTTCTACACAAGATAAAAAAAGAAGTCGAAGAAATAAACTGTCATAAATCATACAGGCTGCATTCTTATTGTAATTTCAGCTTATAAAAGTTATTAATTTCGTCATCGTCAGGATACTCATCTTGCTCCAAAATGAATTAGGAGCAAGATAACTCATTTTGATTCAGGCACTCACTAAAGTTTCCGAATTCGTTTGATAATAATCTGCCCTTGCTTGTCAGCCTTGAGAAGATAAAACCCAGAACTGAATTTCTGTAATTCGAAGCGTATTTTGTGTCGTCCTGGAGTCAACTCCTTTTTTTCCCATTTTTTCACCGTGTTACCCAGAATATCAATCAATTCAAACCGGACGACCATATAATGTTCAGAAAAGAGCTCCACAAACAGAAACTCACGAGCAGGATTGGGATACACTTTCTCAATCTGATAATCTAATGTATCAGATCGAGAAAGATCCTGTGCTTTCAGGCTCCCATTAAATAGTAAAAACAATGAAAATGTGAGAGTAAGTAGAGTTTGTTTCATAGCTCAGTCCTGTTTATAGTTGGTTAGACAAGAACTATTCCAAAAAGGTTTCACCAAAACCGAAAGAATTAAACAGGACCTTCAAAAAATGCAACTAAAAAGCCCTTCATTAAATGAGAGGCTTTTCCGAATCAGAGATTCGCAGTTTACTTCCCTAAAGCAAGATATTTCAAAAACTCTTCCCGCCGAGCTAGCTGCTTAAATACACCACCATATTCGGCTGTAATTGTCGTGCTACTTTCATCTTCAATTCCCCGTACAGACACACACATGTGTTTGGCATCGATCACAACGGCAACATCCTCAGTTTTCAGAATTCGTTTTAATTCACTGGCAATTTGAACGGTCAAGCGCTCCTGAACCTGGGGTCTACGAGCATAATAGTCAACAATCCGGTTAATCTTCGACAACCCAATAACCTGTCCGCTCGAAACATAAGCTACATGGGCTTTCCCCACAATTGGCAAAAAGTGGTGCTCGCAGGTTGAATTCAGGTTAATATTCTTTTCAACCAACATTTCACTGTATCGAAATTTATTATCGAACACCGAGATTTTAGGACTGGCTTGCGAATTTAATCCTCCAAAGATCTCCTGAACATACATTTTTGCCACCCGATGCGGCGTGCCATTCAAACTATCATCTCGTAAATCCAATCCAAGGGTATTCATAATATCCCTAAACTTCGACTCAATGATTGAAATCTTCTGTTCATCGCTCAAGTCAAAAGCATCACCACGCATGGGTGTTTCGATGGAGGTAGCAACGTGGTTATCTCCAATAAGATCGGTATCCACCAAATTTCGAGTGTTAGTATCATTAGCGTTCCCATTCATTTTGGACACTTGGTGGTTTGTTTTTATAAATCCATTAACTTTCATTGTCTATTCCTCCATAATGTTTTCATCAATAACCAACAAAGAGAGTTTAAGTTTGTTTAATCTTTTATTCTTTTTTCTAAACAGAAGAAATGAATCACTCATTTTATCTTTCATTCAAAACCCACTTTTCCTGACGATTCTCGATGAATTTGCTAGTCCCTAGGATTGGATGCCTAAGCGCTATGCTATCTTAAAAATTAATTATAGCGAAAAGGATGGTTAGCTGGCTTGGATTTAATAATTTTATAGGAAATTGAATTGGCATCCTATTTTCAAAAGCAATGAAACAAAAAATAAACCAACTGTCCTTATTGGGAACAATCATCATCATAACATTTACAGCATTACAGGCGAGCCCGACTACCAGCAGGAATAGTAAAAAACCCAATATCCTGATCATCATGGCAGACAACCTCGGCTACGGAGACCTTTCGATTACCGGAGCCAAAGACATACAAACCCCAAACATTGACGAGCTTTTCAATAACGGACTTATTTTTAATGAGTTTTATGCAAATTCAACCGTAAGTTCTCCCACCCAGGCTTCCCTGCTAACAGGACATTACCCCGCTCAGGTAGGTGTTCCTGGCATGATTCGAGATATGAAAGAAAACAACTGGGGACATTTTAAGTGCGAAACCACTTTGGCAAGGCATTTCCAACAAGCAGAATACACCACCGCACTGATTGGGAAATGGGCCTTAGGATTTGAATCGCCCAACCTCCCCAATGAACAAGGGTTTGATCTGTTTATAGGCTTCCTGGGTGATGATATCGATGATTATTATACGCATCTCTATCAAGGCAAAAACTACTTACGATACAATGAGAATGAGATTGAAACTCCAGGTCATACTACAGATTTATTTTCAAATTGGTCCGTGAGTTTTATTGAGAGCCAGGCAGACTCCGAAACTCCCTTTTTTCTATACTTGTCATACAATACACCAGGCAACTTACTTCAACCCAAAGAAAACTTTCTTCAACATGTAAAGGATAACCACCCCGGATTAAGTCCCGAAAGAGCTCGTTATGCTGCCCTTGTAGAACAAATGGATGCCGGTGTTGG
Organism: Sunxiuqinia sp. sy24; assembly: GCF_052677165.1. Taxonomy (NCBI): domain Bacteria; kingdom Pseudomonadati; phylum Bacteroidota; class Bacteroidia; order Marinilabiliales; family Prolixibacteraceae; genus Sunxiuqinia; species Sunxiuqinia sp. sy24. The sequence goes on along the minus strand of NZ_JBQYLH010000026.1, from coordinate 36,976 downwards.
AAGAGTTATCACGAAGTTGAATGAAACCAACCAGCTAAAAAATACAATCATCATCTTTAGTGCTCACAGCGGTGGAATTACTACATCTGGGGCTTCAAATGGGAAATTACGAGGAGGAAAGCAAGACATGTATGAGGGAGGAATTCGAGTACCAACCTGCCTGTGCTGGAAAAGTCAAATAAAGAAAGGAAGCCGGAGTCATCAGGTTGCCATAACCATGGATCTTTTTCCAAGTTTATGCAACTTAAGTCAAAACCCGACCAACCGACCTTTTGATGGAAAAGATTTGACTAATTGCATTTTTAAGAATGAACCATTACTACAAGAGCGAACCTTATTTTGGATCTACCGGGACGGAGGTAACTTCGATGGTAAGGCAATCTACGCTGCTCGCAAAGGAGCCTATAAACTAATGCAAAACCACCCGTCAGAAAAATTCAAATTATACAATTTAACAACCGACCCACATGAAATGATTCCTCTGTCCGAAAGTTCAGAACACTACCAACAACTCCATCAACTGATACGCCAACATATTAAGGAAAGTGAAATAAAACCGTAGTTTAAGGAAGATAGCGAAGACAAATTGATTCAATCGATGTCCGGGGAATAGACCCATTTTGCATTTGCCTGGTTGAACGATTCGAAAGGAAGCCCACCAGAACGATGGGAAAACACCTTGATGGCCAAAAATGAACTAGTTAATTCTTTTTATTTCAAATCTTTCCTGTAAATTTAGCAGCACAACACAGCACAGTAAATCTAAACCAACAAAAATGAAAAAACTTAGCTACGTATTATTACTCGTATTTTTGTCTACGATGACTCATGCACAAAAAGGTTATATGCCCACTGACGAGAATCTGGAAAACAGAGAGTGGTTTCTAGATGCCAAGTTTGGCCTGTTCATACACTGGGGAGTCTACTCCGTAATGGCCGGCGGTGGTGATACTGGGGTCGCCGAATGGATTATGAACCAAAAGCAAATTCCAATTGCTCAATACGAAAAACTACCTTCCTTTTTTAACCCCACCAGCTTCGACCCAGCAAAATGGGTATCGATGGTAAAAAAGGCCGGCATGAAATACATTACCATCACCAGCAAGCACCACGATGGTTTTGCCATGTACGACTCGAAAGTGAGCGACTACAACATTGTAGACCAAACCCCCTACGGAAAGGATGTACTTAAACAATTAAAAGATGAATGCGACAAGCAAGGCGTTAAGTTGTTCTTTTACTATTCACAACTCGACTGGCGCCATCCGGATTATTATCCCCGCGGACGCACCGGAGGCGATTTTACCGGAAGACCTGATAGCGGCAATTGGAAAGACTATCTGGACTACATGAACGCTCAGCTAACCGAACTCTTGACCAACTATGGAGAAGTTGCTGGTATTTGGTTTGATGGCATGTGGGACAAACCCGACGCCAACTGGTACCTGGAGGAAACCTATGGTTTGATTCACAAACTGCAACCCGGAGCCTTAATTGGAAGCAACCATCATAAATCGCCGTATTCAGGTGAAGACTTCCAGATGTTTGAACGCGACCTGCCAGGAGAGAACACAATGGGCTTCAATCAAACCGGAACGATCTCCGAATTACCTCTTGAAATGTGCGAAACGATGAATGGCAGCTGGGGTTTCAACCTCAAAGACAACAACTACAAATCGTCAAAGAAGCTCATTCAAACCATGGTAAAAGCTGCAGGTTATGGAGCTAATTTCCTCCTGAATACCGGCCCGATGCCCAATGGCGAAATTCAACCTGAAAATATCGATACGCTAATGGTCATGGGTGAATGGCTGGAACAATATGGAGAGTCCATCTACGGAACACGCAGAGGACCAATAAGTCCGAGCAAATGGGGAGCCACAACACAAAAAGATAATACTGTCTATGTCCATATTATGAATTTGGAAGAAGAAACTTTAGAACTTCCGTCCTTCAATCAAAAGATTAAATCGATCCGTTTTTTTGACGATGACACCAAAGTGAAATACAAAAAAACAGCAACAGGAGTTCTCCTGCAATTACCATCGGAGAAAAGAAAAGAAGTGGATACAATCCTCAAAGTTGAGATTTAAGAAGGGAGCATTCCGATACAATTTAAAAGCTGATCTTAGAAGGTCAGCTTTTTTTATTCCTCAGCTAAAGATCTAACTGTAGACTGTCAGCACCAGCTTTCGAGAGGCACCATAGTCGCGGTATTCTCCCAGGTAAATTCCTTGCCAGGCACCCAGGTTCAGCTTACCATTGGTGATTGGGATGGTTATTTCAGCGCCTAAGATGGACGATTTCAGATGAGCAGGCATATCATCATCTCCTTCATACGTATGGGTATAAACCGGATGATTCTCCGGAACCAACTTATTAATGAAGGACTCAAAATCGGTTCGAACCGAAGGGTCTGCATTTTCATTAATGGTTAATCCGGCCGAAGTATGTTTAATCAAAATATGAAGCAAACCAGCCTTTGGCAAATCGGGCAATTCCTGGCTAATTAAATCGGTTATCAGATGAAAACCTCGTCTAAATTTTGGTAGTCGTATTTCTTTTTGTTGAATCATACAGAATAACTTGCTACTAGACTGATAACATAATTCGCTAAAGTAGGTTCAAATGAAAATGCTTTTTAGTTAATATCGACCAACTAAAAAGCATTCTGCTTAACCTTTTCAAATTACTTCATAAAATCATCAAAAGCATTGTAAACTCCGCCACTTTGCTGGTTTTGCTGCATATCGTGTTGGTTTTGCTGCCATTGTACAGCCATATCCGACAGTGCTGGATCGGCATGTTTGAAGAATAATTTATACGCGGTACAAAAGCGTGGTTTGCGCTGATCGCGTGGATCTTTTATCCGGTCTTTGGTACAACCACCGTAACATTTGGTAAGCCAGCTACACTGTTTGCACTCGCGCGGCAGTTGCGCCTTAGCCATTCCAAAAATGGTTTGCTTTTTCGAGTTCAGCATATTAATGACCCGATCATGCATCACATTACCTAATTTCCATTTGGGTTCAACAAAGAAATCACAGCTGTAAACATTTCCATTATGCTCAACCACCACATACGGACCACATTCTTTCATCATAGTACACTCAGGCGCCTCCATCCCAACATAGGAGTAAAAGACGGACTCAAAATGCCGAATAGAAGTGGTAGGCTGCCCATCTTCAAAGTCGGCCAGCCACAAGTCAAAAAGCTTATTCAGAAAATGACCATAATCCTCTGCTGACACCGAAAAGTCAGCGGCCTTGGTTGGATCATCTTTATCGGTTTCTACAACCGGAATAAACTGCATGAACGTCAAACCCTGTTCTTTGTAATAATTATACAACTCCTCCGGATGCTTCACCGAATGGCTGGTAACACAGCACATGGCATTAACCGACGCGCCTTCATCGAGCAACATTTTAGCACGATCTTCCACTCGCTGATGTGTTCCTTTTCCTGCCACATCAAACCGATAATGATCGTGAATAAACTGGGGGCCATCAAGCGATAAGCCAACCAGCCAGTCGTATTTTTTCAGAAACTTCGCCCAATCACGATTCAGCAACAGACCGTTGGTTTGCAAACCATTGCCAACCATTTGTCCGTGCCCATACTTTTGCTCCAGTTCGATTGCCCGTTCATAAAACTCCAGCCCCATTAAGGTTGGCTCCCCCCCCTGCCAGGCCAGCGAGACACTGTCACCCGACTGTTGCATCACCTGCCGAATGGTTTCTTCCTGCACCTGAGGGCTCATTCGGTGTGTTTTGTTCTGAGAAAATAATTCAGACTTTTCCAGATAAAAGCAATACGAGCAATTCAAATTGCAATCAGGTCCTGAAGGTTTTATTAAAACTGAATTAAGTGGTTTAAATTTCTTTGCCATTTCTAGTCCTATCAAAATCGAAAGTCACAAACTTACAAAAACAATCACACTTCTATAAATTATTCAAAATCCTGTAATAATTTTAATATCTTTCAGTCAAAATAACTAAAATTCAAGAATTCCGACCCGATGAAAACCCTGATGAAATTTCTGGCAATCATTCTTATAACAACATACCAATCAGAACCTTCAATTGCACAGGGACATCTGATCCGCAACCAAGGTTTCTTCTATGGCGTGGAAGGATTTTATGGACATGGAACGGGATTTAGCACAACCCACGTGAGAAGTACGGATTTCGAATCCCCTACGTCTTATGGACTTAAAGTATCAGCCAATTGGTTTTCCAGCTTTCACTTTTCCTATGGACTTGCCGCGGGCCTTTTAAATTATGAAGATCCCAACATGCTTACTTTTCCAGTGCTGATTAACGGGCAGGGCTATTTAAGCAAAGGCTCCAATACACCGCTGGTTTATGCCGAAGCTGGTTATGGGTTTCGATTCAACCACAGAGACCAGGATAAGGGGTTCATTTACGAAGCCGGAATTGGCTATCGGCATCGCATCAAGTGGAGCAATTTCCTAGTCGTAAAGACTGGACTCCAAAGCTTTAACAACAAGGAGTGGGATTGGTTTTACAAACTAGGTGATGATTTTGATCCGAGTCAGTACCGCTGGTACGACCTCAGGCGTCAAACCCTTACGCTGACTGTCGGATTTTATTATTCAACACGCTACTAAGGCTGAACAAACGTTATTGGTTCACCACCTCATCCACAATCCGACCGATACAATGAGAAGGAGTTTCGTAGCCCAGCAAATGAAGGAGCGTTGGCATCAGATCCACTGCATCGACCTTTTGTAAAGTTGATCCCCGTTTAACTCCTTTGCCAAACCAAATCATCGGAATTCGACTATTATCATTGTAAATGGTGCGTTTATATTTGAATTCAGGCTGCCAACCTTCTTCCAATACAAAAAGAACATCACCCGATCGTTTAAAATTATAGGAACTGGCAATGCGTGCCAACTGACTTTTCACATAATCGCCTTGCTCAAAATCCATAGCAGGCAAAGCAAGCTTTACTCCTTCAAACTGATTAATGAATGAAGCTGCTTTGGACTGAATATCCCCCAGTTGCAAGTCTTTCTTATCGATTAAGTCGTGGTTCAAATAGATTTGTTGATCGGTCACAAACTCCACCCAATCGCCTTGCCCATAACTGATATTGAGAAAAGATTTCAATAAGGCAACCATACTCTCCGGAGCCACAAAACCAACCGGCATATTTAATTCCTCTTTCAAATAATTTACCGGGTAGCTCGAAGAACAAGCCGAACTAAGCACCAGCAAATACTTATCGCGACCAACTTTTTGATCCAAAAAATTCAGCAAATGCTCAATATTCCGATCAAGCCGAAGATACAAATCCTGTATTTCCACCGAATTCGGACTAAAAGCCCCCTGTTCATAATCCATTGAGGAGAAATTGATTGCCAACAAGTCTGGAGTACTGTCCATTCCCAGTCGTTCGGCCTCAACAAGAGCCAGAGCAAAATCCTTCACCATGACATTACCAAAAGGCGTTGTTTTTAACACTTTATAACTCCCAGCCTGCTTTTTTAACTTACTGATATTGTAAGGAAAAGTATTCCACTTCCCATAGTAACCAGGCTCCAGTAGGTAGTCATCATCCAAACTTTCAGCATAACTCGAGATGGGCAGCAACAAGTCCCAATCGCGATCGGTATACAAGTCAGCAAAGTTTTTATCATTGAACTGGCGCACCCAGTCCGGGAATTGATCCACATAGTACGAACTGCTGATCATGTTGCCGGTAAGCTCATCCATCCAGTAAGCTCCATCTGCCGCGTGTCCTGCCGAGAAAACAGCACTATTGGGATTAAGAGCCACCGAAAAAACTTTGGATTCATTCTTTGTATTGAGTTTCAGCACATCACCAATCGTTGGACTAAGAAGCTTGGCAGCAGACAATTGGCCTTCACGGGAGTCACTTCCTACAGTAATGTAGTAATCATCGTCCAACGCATCAACTTCCTTTTGCCGCAAACGGTCATACCACGAATCATTGACAATACCATGCCGTGCCGGGTAAACACCAGTAAACAGCGTAGGCACTCCGGTCATTGTTTTCTGAATATGCAAATCCATCGAAGCATTGGTGCAGACCACCCCATCCTGCATCAGCCTGCGAAAGCCACCTTGCTGAAACTGATTCCAGTAACGGCTGATGTAATCAGTACGCATCTGTTCCACATTGACCACCACCACCAAGCGGCTCTGGTCAGCCGACGGAGAAGGAATTTGTTGCGCAAAGGCTGGAGTAACGAACAATGTAAGAGAAATAAACAGGAGTGTCTGCAATCGATTCAGCATGGTCATGATTTTTTAAGCGACTCAAAAATATAAAAAAGAAATGAACACGCTAAGGAAACGAATCTTATAAAATAAATAGATCGCAATGGGATCAAACTAAAGCGGCCAGGTACACACTTCCAGCTTGAAGAAGTATATGCCCGGCCGCATGATGTGAGCATTTTCCGACTTGCGAGAAACCGAAAAAAATTCATTTCTTGTTTATCACTTCAAAAATGACTCTTCGTCATCGAACGGATAGCGCACAAAAGCCTCAATTGCCTCATACTCGGCCAATCCTAGTTGATCATAGATTTTCGCTGTTTCCTGATTTCGATCTTCCGCCCGTTGCCAGAATTCGCGTTTATCTTCACCCGGGAATACCGGAAAATCTTTCTGCGACTGGTGCTTAAAAATCGCTTTTCGTTTTCTTAGCAATTCAGCAGGACTGATGGGAACTGCCATTTCAATATCCTCCACATCCCATTCTTGCCATGCCCCGCGGTACAGCCACAGGTAGCAATCATCCAACCAAGTATCGCCTTCAGCTCGAATTTGACGAATAGCCTTAAAAATAATCTGTAAACACACTTCGTGCGTTCCATGTGGATCCTGTAAGTCGCCAGCGGCAAAAATCTGATGTGGTTTCACCTGACGTAACAAATCGACCACCAGCTTAACATCAACATCGCCAATCGGGCCTTTCTCCACCTGTCCGGTTTCATAAAATGGCAGATTCAGAAAATGTACGTTCGTCTCCTTCACCCCGCAAAAACGACAGCCAGCCTCTGCTTCCCCTTTACGAATCAAGCCTTTCACTTTTTTGACAAACGGTGTATCAATTTCCCCCGGCTTTTTATTCTTCAGAAATTGAATAAGTCCTTTGTGTGCTTGAATTAGTTTTTCATTCTCCACTTCCTGGCTTTCCAGCAAATCAATAGTGAACTGAGAAAAGCGAATGGCATCATCATCAAACACAGCAATATTGCCGGAGGTTTGATAAGCCACATGGACATCATGCTTTTGATCGACCAACCGAAGCAAAGTTCCGCCCATCGAAATCACATCATCATCCGGGTGCGGACTAAAAATCAAAGATCGCTTCACCGCTGGCTCCGGACGCTCCGGACGAGTTTTTTCAGTTGCTCCCGGTTTTCCACCCGGCCATCCGGAAATAGTATCACGGATTTCGCCAAATATTTTAATATTCAAATCATAGGCACCTCCATACTGCGCTAACAGGTCACGAAGTCCTTCTTTCTTATAATCATCATCGGTCAATTTCAAAATTGGCTTTTCGGCTTTTTGACTTAACCAGATAACCGCCCTTTTTACCATTTTGGGTGTCCATTCGCACACACCAACCAGCCAAGGGGCTTTTGTCCGGGTAAATTCAGCAGTAGCCGGCTCATCCAGATATACAGAAACCTTGGAATGCAATTGCAAAAATGATGCAGGCAAACTGCTGGTAACAGGCCCTTCAATCATCGCTTTCAGAACCGGAGACTTCAGCTTTCCCCAACCCGCTAAAATAATCTCGCGGGCATTCAAGATGGTATCCACTCCCATCGTTATGGCGCGGTGTGGAACCGATTCCTCGTTTCCAAAGTCCTTAACCGCATCCGCAATCGTAATACTGTCTAACTTCACTAGACGGGTCGTTGAATTGGCTGTTGCACCTGGCTCATTAAAGCCAATATGCCCCGAACGACCAATTCCAAGCAGCTGAATATCAACTCCACCTGAAGCAATAATCTTAGCCTCATAATCAGCACAGAAATCTCCTACCTGCTCAAGCGGCAACGTTCCATCGGGTATATGAATATTTTCCGGCTTAATATCAATATGATCGAACAAATGGTGATGCATAAAATGCACATAACTTTTATCACTGGCCCTATCCATCGGGTAATACTCATCCAGGTTAAAGGTGATGACATTTTTAAAACTTAAGCCTTCTTCCTTATGCATACGCACCAACTCACGGTAAATCTTTACCGGTGATGAACCTGTTGCCAGCCCCAACACTGCCTCTTCGCCAGCGGCTTTCTTTTTCTTAATCAACTCAGCAATCTTTTTCGCAATAAGTAAAGCACCTTCTTGCGGATTGTCTACTATTTGAACCGGAAGTTTTTCAACTGTCTTCTCGATGTAGTTAAATGTTTTATTCATTGGATTCATTATTTAATATCAGCTGAAATAAGCGGAAGTTGTATTTTCTCTGTCAAACCTGCGGATATCGTCCAACAACAGCTCATCATCATTGAAGATGTGTACGCACACATAACGTATAATCCTGATGTAATGTTCTAGTGATTACACAATTTATTGGAAGCTCTTTTCGGTTAGTTTAAGCCAGAGTTCAAGTACGATTTTATATTTTCCCGAGAGATCACTTCCAAGGGAAACAAAACATTGGCAGGGGGTACCTTTCTAAATAAAAGATAGTTGACTAAATAGCTAACTCCCACGAATGCCTGTTTGCGAGGATTTTGATTAATTAAATAATTAATCACGCGGTCATACACATAGTGAATGTTGTTTTTCAGTAAATCATAACCAACCAGACCTATATCTTTTATTCCGGCCTGATCAATTACATAGGCAGTTAAATAAGCACCTTTCGATGTCGTCACAAATATACCTTTCAGCTTGTCGCGCCTAATAATAGTCATCAGTTCGCGGCTAAACTCCAACTCATTGGCGTTATCAAATTCATAGCTCAAGATGTTGAAATCATCCAGGCGATTTTCCCTAAAAAAATCGCGAAACCCTATTTCCTTTTCACTTAAATGAACCCCATTCTGCATCGCCTCATACACATGAAGAACGGCAATATTTCCAGGCTCCGATAATTTAGTGAGCAACATTTCGGCGCCAACCCGCCCGCTTTGGTACAAATTCTGTCCAATAAAGCTAATTGGGTTCGCATCCGGTATATTGGTATTGAAAAGCACATATGGAATTGCCTTGGCTTTCAGTTCTTCAAAAAAATCATTGGCTTCCTTATGAAAAATGGGAGCCAGCAAGATGCCATCCGGTTGGCTGTCCAGTACTTTTCCCGACATCGAAACGAAAGAAGCTCGATCGTACAGGTTGAAATAGAATGTTTCAATCTGCACATTGTATTGTTCCCATTCTGTAATGGCATTTAAAATCCCGGAGGCTGACTGGTTCCAGTAATCATCGAGTGCCGGATTGGGAACCAAAGCTGCAATTTTATATTTCTTATTCGCTCCCAAGGTGCTGGCAATTAAGTTGGGCTTATAAGCCGTTTTTTCCAAGGCCTCCATCACTTTTTGAAATGCCTTGTCCGAAATCTTACCTCTCTTATGCAACACGCGGTCGACTGTTGCTACAGAAACCCCCGCCATTTGGGCAATGTCTTTGATCCTAATATTTTTGTATTCATTCATATTTTACACTCAACCAAAGGATTATTCAAATGTCCGTTCTCTTTTCATAAAGATAATGTTTGCGCACACAAAATGAAACAATTATCCATTTCAGTACGAAATTTCATTCTTCCGGATAGAGAAGCAAGCACATAAAAAAGATAGAACTCAAGCTATTTTAGAAATTTCCGGACTAAGGGTAAAAAGCTAGTCGCTTGTCTTTCTCCTAAAACCAATCAAAAAGAATCTCATGAAAAAAGGTCTTTTCATTCTTCTCTTGCTTTCGGCAATAGCCAGCACAACCGCACAGAACAGTAAGCAACAGCAGGTAACCGAACAACTAGGAAAGTTACATTTCACTATTGAGCATTCGCCCATTGCCGACTTGGAAACGGAGTACACAAAAACGATGAAAAAAACAGGTCTGCCTGCATCTGAGCTAGACTTACCGGATGGAACCTACCACGGAGAAACACCTGCAGATGATTTTGACTACCGGCACGTAGTCCAGTTTGAGGTAAAAAACGGAAAGATATGCCAGCTTGATTACGATGAAATTCATAAGAACGGGCATGCCAAAGAAGCCGATAAAAATTACGGACGAAAGATGAGCGTTTCAGGCACAACGCCAGCCATTGCTTACCCAATTTATGAGAATACGTTGGTGGAGAAGCAAAACCTGGAAGGACTAGATGCAGTGAGCGGCGCCAGCTATTCGCTCTATCGATTTAAGCTGGCGGTGGCTTATGCCATTATCAATGGAGCCAACCATTAAATTGGGACAAAAATAGAAAAGCATGCCCATCAGCCTAGCTCAAGGTTCGTCATTTCCGGAGTAAGTTTAAAATCATAAGCCGGATATTCATAAATAGGAATACGACCTTCAGTTTCCCCAATGGAGTAGCCATATAAACTTTCGTATTCGCTCACCTCTTCGCCCATGCTTTCCAACTGATCCAGGTATTCTTTGATGGATTTTGATTCGATGATAATCACTTTCCCCATCTTATGAATTATAGGGCTGTGCTTTCGGGTAGAATCATAATCAAACTGGAGAATACGACGACCATAGCGTGTAATTCCAATCACCCGGAAAGTCATACTTTTTCCCACACCGGGAAGGTTCAGCACATTGCGATCAGAAGCTAAAAAAGGAAGATTTTCCTTTTCCCGCAGCTGATTAATCTTTTGCAACATATTTTCAGCTTCCAAAGGAAAATTCCGAATGACATCATAATATTTCTCCGGAATACGACCTACTATTTTCTCCTCCTTTTCCTCTTGTACCGCGCGAGCATTAACCGCAAAGCTGTGGTTGTTTTCCATATAGCCCTTCACCGTAAAGGTATAATAAGAGAGCACCCCAATATCGTTTAATACCTGCCGCAATTTGGAAGCATGACCACGCCGTGAAGCGGCTGCTGTAAACACCAACTGGTTGGTAATTGTCCACCCGGCTGACAAGAGTTTCTCAATACTTCCGCGTGCTTCGGGAGTAACTTCCATGGGAGATTCGAAATGCGTTTGAACAACGAACTGCTGCACGCCAACCTCTGATGCCCGGCGTTTGAAATCAGCCAGAATTGCAACAAGCTTGGGCGTAATTCGCTGAGGTAAATAAATAGGTAAACGGGTTCCCAGCCGCACCCGGACAATTTCAGCATACTTCTCCCCTTCTTTTCGCTTTTTATTGGCTTCACGTTTGCGTTTGGCCATCGCGTAAACAGCATCGAAAAGATGTTCCAGCGCCTGGTCGGAGCTCATCAACGCATCGCCCCCCGTAATCAGAATGTCGCGCAACTGCGAATCATTTTCAAAATAGTCCATCAGTTGTTTCAGTTTTTCATTCCATCCTTCACTGGGTTTTAACTTCTCCAGATCAAAATTGAGGTTCCCATTCTGAAAATCGAACATCCGCTGACACGAAGTACACAATCCGCCACAGGTACGTCCTGCCGTATCCGGAATCAAGATGGCCACCTCTGGGTAACGACGATGCACATTATGATAGGAAGGTAACAACCAGCCTGCCGCATTGGGTTCGCCGGGCCGAACAATATCTTCTTTCTCCCAGGCCGAAATGTGCCCAAACTCGTTAACCAATTGCCTGGAATACACAATGTAGTCGCGAATAGCCAAATCAGCACCAATAGCAAAATACGGCACACGCACATGAAGTAAAGATAAATAATAGGGATTGACAAAAAACGGAATGCCAGCCTGGTAAGCATCATAAAGAATTTTCATGGTGTCGGGATCAAGCGAATTACCTAACATCTCATTGAGCAACTCCGGGGTTCGCACGGCAAACTTCAAATGAAAACGAGGGTCATCCCACCAATCCAGTACCTGCAAATACTTCTGTTCACCAGACCAATCTGCAGTAAATTGAAACCGGTCACTTTTCACCATCCCCTCATCCAGCTGCTTAATAATAACCCGTATAATTCGGTCGCGGTTCTCCTCACGCAACTTCACAATTCGTGGATCTAAGCCGGAAGGAAAGCGCTCCATCCACTCTTCAATCTGATTTCGGGATGGAATTTGGAGTTCTTGTTCACCACGGTACTGACGAAAAAGCTCCAGCATATCTTCAAAGAAAAAGGGTTTAGCCCCTCCGGTACCAAAATTTACCGCCAGCCAAATCATCTTAATTGGATTACTGACAGCCAATTCTCCGTGCAAATTCAAATCCTTGTATTCATGACCGGCATAATCAATGTAATCCAAAATCCGAATCGCAGCAAAATCGGGCCAATCCAACTGATCAACCGACATATGCTTTCCATTTTGCCGGTAAAACTGATAAGCTTCCGGTTTTTGCCGAAGCTCCTCCATCACCCAGTTGCGGACTCCGATTAATGCTTCCGTTTCGTTGCGGGAGTTTCTCATAAGCTCCTCAAGCGTCGGATTTTCTTTCAGTAAACGCTTTAACAATCGATGTGACTTGACATTGATCGCGATTTGATCCAATTGCTGAATTATTGACATCACAACCTCCTCTTTACCTGACTAAAATTCCCTACGAACAACAATTATTTTAACGAAAACAGAATAAAATTTTGACAGTCGCATCAATTGATGATGAAGTGAAAACAACGAACGCCATGCTTTAAGTTACGAAAATTAGAGGTTTTAATCAAGCAAATAGAACGACAACAAATGAATCAAGAAGATATTGAACCGATTGTGACATTGGGACTCAGACCAATAAAAGACCGATAGGAGCTCTTAAAAAAAACAGCAATTAAGCGGCACTCCCACGGTCAGATCATTTCAGTGACCATTTTCAAGCGAGCCAAAGTACTTTTTAAAGGCCCGCAAATCGGATACAACCTTAAAGTTGGACGGGAGTTTGCCTTTAACTTGCACCAATTGGGCACCGGTAACAAAGACTTTTTTCCGCCTAAAAACCTGGTTCATTTGCTGGAGATAGTCCTCCAGCTCGTCAGGCTCAACCCCATTCACAAAAGCGGTAAACACCCGATCGATATCCTGCAAACCATCCAGTTTCAGCAAATCGTCAAACGGAACATTCTGCCCCAAGTAAATGGTTTTATACCCTGCCTTAAGAGCCAAATACTGATAAAACAAGAGACTTAGTTCATGCATCTCTCCTTCTCTCAAAAAAAACAAAACGGTAGACTTCGCATCGTAGTTAGTATATTCGGAACAGGCCCGAATCAACAAATGCCGGGTTATATTGGAAACGAAATGCTCTTGAGCTGGAAAGATTGAGCCGATTTGCCAATAAATTCCGATTTTTTCAAACAGTGGAAAAACAACCGTCATGAAGGCCTCTTCAAATCCAAGGTTCTCAATTTCTTCCTCCAGCAGTCCTTCAAACTTTCGGTAATCAAAATTCACCATATGAACGATCAACTGGTCGATAACTCCCTGCGAAGAAAGCGACTTCTCATTCAACTTCAATACTTCCTGCTGAATCTGCTCATCCTCAAAAATAGAAACTTTGGAAATCTTGTATCCATGCTTCACCAACATCGAGACATTCAACAATTTTCTCAATTCATTATCGCTGTAATACCTAATATTCGTGGTCGAACGTTGCGGGTCAAGTAAACCATACCGCTTTTCCCAAATCCGAATAGTATGCGCTTTTATACCTGAAAGCGTTTCTAAATCTTTTATCGTATAATAATTCATGGACCAACTGATTTAAATGCAAAACGTTAACACAATCTCTTCAATAAGCTAAAAAATCCTACTACATTGCCATTTGAAACAAACAGCAAAACCAATACTTTTAACAAGATTTCTGCATTTTTGTTTAACCATCACTAAAAAAGACTAAACACAAAGATAGGATTAAATTGGTGAAAAACAGAAGTCTAAAATAGTTTTCGGGATTAAACAATTCCACTAAATTTGATCGTCAATCCATAAGTAGTCTGAAATGAAGTTTATTTATCCTGAATTTTTACCGGCACTTGCCTTAATATGTATTCCTATACTTATTCATTTTCTTCATTTCAAACGGTATAAAACAGTTTATTTTAGTCAGGTTAATTTCCTGAAATCCATCAAGGAAGAAGCCAAAAAAAAGAACAACCTCAAACAAATGCTTATTCTGGTAAGCCGGATTATGGCTATCATAGCCTTAGTTTTTGTTTTTGCACAGCCGTATGTACCGACCAACAAACAAGAACGTAAACCTGCGCGAAAGTTGGTGGCCATTTATGTCGACAATTCATTCAGCATGAAGCAGGAATCAGCAAACGGCATGTTGCTGGAGCTGGCCAAAACCAAAGCAATAAGCATTGCCAACAGTTATGGGCCAGGCGCCTGTTTTCTGTTGATCACCAACCAAAATCAACCGGAACAACAGCAATTACTGAACAAAACTCAACTGATTAGCAGGTTAGGCGCTATTCGCGAAAGTCCGGAGTCACTCCCCCTATCAAAAGCTCAGAAACTACTGATCAACAACCTTCAAAAGCAAAACCTAAAAGCGGAAGAAACCATCTACTTACTCACTGACTTTCAGGAGTACACCACCGATTTTCCTGAATTAGAAAACGATACCAGTCGTCGTACAATTTTTATTCCCTTAAGCAGCACAAATGGCAACAACCTGCTCATCGACAGTTGTTGGTTTGAAACTCCCGGACACAAAAAAAACCGGGAAGAGGTGCTTTTTGTCCGCATCCAAAACCAATCCCAGCAGAACTATCAGAATTTGCCGGTTCGCTTAAAGATTAACGACTCTATAAAATCAATTAATAACCTGAGCATTGAACCTGGAGCAAGCCAACAAATTGAACTTCGCTATAAAAATAATCGCTCGGGCACCCACCGAGGAGTGGTGGAACTGGACGACTACCCCTTGGTTTACGACAACCAGTTTTTCTTTAGCTATGAGGTAAAGAGCAAAAATAAGGTTTTAGCTATTTACCGCCAGAAAGATCCGGCCATCAGTAAGCTGGAAGCCCTTTTTCAAAACGACAAAAACATCGATTTTGAAAAAACGACTGAAAAGCGCACGCAGCTAAGTCGGTTCCGAAATTATCAGTGCATTTACTTAATAAACCTGACGGAGATGAGTTCCGGATTGATCAGCGCGCTAAATCAATTTGTCAGGCACGGCGGATCGCTGGCTATTTTCCCGGGGAGTGAAGCCAACGTCACCTCATACAATGCCCTTTATCGCCTGCTTGAAACGGACCTAATGCAACAAGAAGATTCGGCGGTTTTGCGCATGGAAACAATCAACTATAATCATCCGCTGCTGCAAAACGTTTTTCTGCATGAAAATTCAAATTTGCAATTACCCGTGGTGAAAAACTGGTACCGTTTTTCCAGCTCGAGCCAGAGCAAGCAAACACAGGTGATCGGATTTAACAACATGCAAGCAGCCTTGTCTGAGTATCCGGCTGGCTTGGGGGGCCTGCTCAATTTCAGCTTCCCACTCGATGAAGCCGTAACAGACTTTAGCCAACAAGCCATTTTCGTGCCCCTCCTGTACAATATTGCACTCAACAGTTTCGCCCCACAAAAGATTCAGTATGAGATTAGCAGCAACATGATTTTAGCTATCCCGGACAACGAATCATTGACTTCACACAGAAATCTGACAATCACGCCATTTAAAAAAGACAAACCTGTTCAGCTTTCTGTTTTAAACACCTATGCCGGACAAGTTCGTGTTGACCTGCAAAACATCATCCAGCAAGCTGGCTTTTATCGGCTAAAATTCAGCGATGCTCATGAGCAGACACTTGCGTTCAACTTCAACCGGCAAGAATCCTTATCGCCATCGCTAACCAATGAACAACTTAACAATGGTCTGGAAACAACTAATTTAAAATCAGTGGAGGTAATCGAAGAGAGTGCAACCAACTTTGAAGCGGCAATTCAAGAAGCAAATGAAGGTCTTGAACTGTGGCAATTATTTCTGGTGCTAACACTGCTGTTTCTAGCAGCTGAAACTATGATTAGCCGATTCTGGAAATAATTGACAGCTGAAATTTATACTTTTTGATGTTAAGTGGTTCCCAACCGGTTTCAAGTTCACTTTTTGGGGGCGACATAAGGGACAGAAAAACGAAAAGTAGCTCCTTTTCCGACTTCGCTTTCCACCCAGATAAGGCCATCATTTTTCTCAATAAACTCACGGCAAATAATCAGCCCCAATCCGCTTCCGGTTTCTCCAGCAGTTCCTGCTGTTGTTGTGTTTTCTTCGCAGTTGAAAAACCTTTGCAGCTTATCGGCAGCGATTCCCACCCCCTGATCAATCACTGAAACCAGAATGCTATTCCCTGCTTTCTTACCCTCCACGCGAATCTCGGCGTTGGCATAAGAAAACTTGATGGAATTGAATACCAGGTTACGAATCACTGTGGCAATCATATCTTTATCGGCAAAAACCTGCAAATCATCCTCAATATCCACTTTTACCGTTTGCGATTTAGTCGTCAGATTAGGATTTGCCAGACTAATCACATCATCCACAATTCGGTTCAACTTAAAAAAAGTTTTATACACTTTGATACGGTTGGTTTGCGAGCGTGTCCAATACAACAGGTTCTCCAATAAAGCAAACCCTTGTTCTGATGCGTCGTTCATATCGGTAATAATCTGACTTAACTCTTCTTTGCTAAACGAATCAAAATCGAAACGCAATAGATTGGTATAACTCACCAGCGCATTGAACGGATTTTTTAAGTCATGAGCGATAACAGAGAAAAATCGGTCTTTTGAAACATTCAACGTCTTAAGTTCCTTTGTTTTTTCCTGCAGCTCACGCGCCAACGACTTTTCTTTACGCAAAAGAAAAAACAAAATAGCCAGAAAAATAACCACCAAAATGATAATGACATAGAGGTAGCCTTGAATATTTCTTGTATCGCTCAACAATTCTTGTTGCTGAGTAGTAAGCTCTTTCAACTCCAGAATTTCGCGTTGCTTTCTCTCGAATTGATATTGAGTTTCCAACTTCCGGATCATTTTATTTTGCGTATCTCCCAGCAGGCTATCATACACCAAATTGTATTTATGGTAATACTCAAAGGCCTTCTTATAGTTCCCTGTCTGCTCGTAATAGATCGACAGGTTGCCAAAAACGTCTTTACTAAAACTGTAAAGATCCAAGTCGTTAGCGATCTTCAGCGCCTCCTGAAAGCAGTCTCTCGCCTTTGTGTAATGTTTCAGATCGAGGTGCACCAAACCCATATTATTCTTAGCAAAAGCCACTCCCTCCCTATCGTTCGCTACTGAATACAAATCCAAAGCCTGCTGATAATAAATCAAGCTTTCGCTGTAGTTCTTCAAGTCATATTCCAGGGTTCCCCGATTATTCAACACATGAACCAACAACAAAGAATCTTGCTGTTTTTGCGCTAGTTGGTATGCTTTTTCGTAATTGAGTCGTGACAAATCGAACTCTTTCAGGGTTTGATAGCTAATGCCCAAATTAATGTAGGAACTCAACAGCCCTTTTTCATTGTGAAGCAAGCTATCGAGCCGAAACGATTCAAGATAGAACTCCAGCGAACGATCGTAATCCTCCAGTTCATCGAAAATCATCCCCAAGTTGTTGTACAGCTTTGCTTGCTGGCCACTATTGGGAGCATTGTCCAACAAATTCAATCCCTGATAGAAATAATTGGTGGCTTGCTCATAATTCCCAACGGTGAAATAAGCTAATCCAAGGTAATTGCAAACAGCAACCTGTATAGAATCATTTTTCTGACTTACCGCTTCGTCATGAGCTTCTTGCAAACAAGCAACAACGAGATCATTAAAGCGAATGGAATCGACGTACTGATCAGCGATTTCCATTAGTAATTCAAGCCTATTCTCCTTTCGAACATCAAGAACGGATTGCAAGGAGTCAATTGTTGAAATCTGACTATAACCAGAGGCAGAAAGAATAAAAACCAGCAAAAATAAGATTACTTTCTTTTTCATGAAGAACAACAGGTTATACGGATTCGACCGCAAATATAAAACAAAACAAGAAAGGATCTTCTAATTTATAACAAGAAGCTTGTAATAGTAAAAAATATGTAACTATGAAATAGTTCCCTCATTCTCACAGCTTTTCTCTAACAGGTTAAAACACTTTGAAATTCAATGGATAATCCGTAATTCTGTTAAAAAATAAATGCATTAATACCTTTTGAATATGGAAACTCGATCAGCTCAATTCTACATCGATCGTGAAGCACGATTCGGAGCACACAACTACCATCCGCTACCTGCTGTTCTGGAGCGTGGCGAAGGCATTTATGTGTGGGACGTAGAGGGTAACCGCTACATGGATTTTCTGGCAGCCTACTCAGCGGTCAACCAGGGACACTGCCATCCCAAAATTGTTGAAGCACTGACCCAACAAGCAAAAACTCTGGCGCTAACTTCGCGCGCGTTCTATAACAATGTATTAGGCGAATGGGAAGAATACATGTGTCAGCTATTTGGCTACGATAAGATGCTTCCCATGAACTCCGGTGCCGAAGCCGATGAGACGGCCTTAAAGCTAACCCGGAAATGGGCTTACAAAGTAAAGGGCATTCCACGTAATGAAGCCAAGATTGTTGTGTGCAACGGCAATTTCCACGGACGAACCATTACCATCGTTTCCATGTCCTCCGATCCTGATGCTTACAATGACTACGGTCCCTTTACTCCGGGATTTGTGAACATTCCATACAACGATCCGGAGGCTCTCGAACAAGCTTTTCAAGACCCGAATGTGGCTGGTTTTTTGGTTGAACCCATCCAGGCCGAAGCCGGCGTTTATGTCCCCCAAGATGGTTTTCTGAAGAAAGCATCGGATCTGTGTAAAAAGTATAAGGTGCTTTTTGTTGCCGATGAAGTGCAAACCGGATTGGCACGCACCGGCAAAATGCTGGCCTGCGACCACGAAGACGTGCGCCCCGACATCCTGATTTTGGGTAAAGCCATCTCAGGAGGAATGTTTCCGGTGTCGTGTGTGTTGGCTGACGACGAAATCATGTTAACGATCAAGCCCGGAGAACATGGGTCGACCTATGGCGGTAATCCTATTGCCGGCAAAGTAGCCATGGCCGCACTCGATGTTATCCAGGATGAAAAGCTGGCTGAAAATGCAGAGAAGATGGGCAAGCTTTTCCGTAGTGAGATGCGAGCTATCGATTCTGAAATGATTGAGCTTGTGCGGGGAAAAGGCCTGCTAAATGCGATCGCCATCAAACCAATGAAAGGAAAAACAGCCTGGGATGTGTGCCTGGCCATGAAAGAAAATGGCATACTGGCCAAACCAACCCACGAGCACATCATCCGCTTCACCCCTCCTCTAATTATCAACGAGGCCCAGATGATGGAAGCGATTGAACGTATCAAAAAAACATTTGATGAGTTTGGTTTTTAGTGTCCAACATGGCAACCATGTTGGAGGGAGGCAGTGAACTGCTTCCCTTTTTTTATAAAAAACAGGAGCCAACCTTTTTACAAGTCAGCCCCCTGAACAGCGTTATTTACATCAAAACGATTTATCGTTTCGCTTTCTTTTCTCTCTTTTCTGCTTTTTTTTCTTTAGCCGTCTTGAGAGGTTGTTTCTTCTCGCTTTTTTTAGCATCCTGTGATTTTGCCATAATCTTCCTTTTTAAGGGTTTATTTTGAAATATAGGAATGAGCGGATTAGACCATCATTCGGTATGTAAAATTACATTATTATTCAATCACTAATACCTAACAGATCCTTTTTGAAAAGAAAAATGCAAGAAAGAACGAACCTCCTACTCAATTGACTCCGACAACTTTGCTCCAATCAGGAGATAAAAACTACCGTTATTTCAGAAAACACTCAAAAATACTGGGAATATTTATCCAGCCTAAATCTCTATTTTAGCTCCCATAATTTTCAAAAATTCTCTCATAAAACAAGGATGTGCTGGCCACGCCAGGGAAGTCACCAAATTCCCATCCACAAAAGCGCTATCAACCGCAATATCTTGGTAATCGCCACCCGCCAGCTTAACTTCGGGTGCAACAGCCGGATAACAAGTTAATTTGCGCCCCCGAACAACATCAGCCGCCGTCAGAATCTGGATGCCATGACAAATGGCGACCACAGGCTTGTTCGCGTCGAAAAAATACTTGACCATTTGGATTACCTTCGGATTGAGCCTCAAATAATCGGGAGCACGTCCACAGGCAATAACCAAGCCGTCGTATTGCGATACCTCAACATCATCAAAGCTATAATTTAAGATAAAAAACGGAAATCAATCAACATCAGAAAGGCAAACACATCCAATAACCGCTGTCAGGCCATAAAATCGCTTATCCCATAAAAATTAACACATACGACTTACATTCACATGAAAAACAGGGCATTATTTCTTTTCGTCAAAATGATGCCCTGTCCCATTCTCCTAAAGGAAAAATCTATTCCTCAGTCAGCAGAAGTAATGGAATTCCTTCCAGTCCATCCACCGATATTTCATAATTGCGCTGATAGTTCAGAATGTATAAGCCCCGATTCATAAAGCCGCCATACCGACTGACCCGGTCAAAATAAAATTCGGCCTGGTTCAACGCTACATGATGATAAGGCAAGCAATCGGTGAAATTTTCGCCATACTGAAATAAAGCTGACATAAAATAGTAAGCCACGTCGTACCCTTGAAAGCTAAACTGGTTCGGTTCTGCTGAAAAATTACGACGAAAGCTTGAAATGAACCGATTCGTAACCGGTGCATGGTAGTTAATAAAATACGGGCTCAGCAAATGCAGATTGGTATGATGAAAATATTCAGACTGAATACTGTTGTAGCGCTGAAAGTTAGACAAACCCACCAAGGTAACCGGAAAATCTTCGGCCAACGAATTGATGTTGGACACGGCCACACTTACCTGCGCTTCGGTAGCCGACGGTATAATAAATACGTTCTCGCGTGTTTTACTTAAAATGCGGCGCAAGCCCCAATAGCCTTCTTTCTTGAAATTATACTCGTGAAAGCGTACATCGCGGTCGCCATCTAAAAAGGCCGATGCAAAAAATTTCTCCCTACACAGGTTAACCAGCGTTGCTTCGGGCAAGTGCTTATACTCGCCCATCTCCAGTACAATCAGGTTCTTATTAAAATATTCCTCACCGATATAATCGGCTGTCTCGCGCACAAGGTAATCCTTGGTTGGGTTGATTTTAAAATACCACGGATTGCGGGTTTCAAAATCTCCAGAAGATGACAAAGGCGACACCATCGGAATTTGTTGCTGATGAGCAAACTCAGCAACCGGGCCCTGCAACTCGGGGAAAACCGGCCCAATAATTAAATCAACCTCCTGAAACACGTCCAGGCGAATCAGCGAGTCGACCACCGCCTGTTTCTGATTGGTATCGAACACATGCAGCTGCACATTCATCCCAGCGCGCTGCAAGCTATCAACGGCAAGCAAAACACCTTCATAAAAGTGAACAAAGTTCTCCGATCTCGGGTAAATGATTTTCTCACTTCGAATTTTAAAGGTATCGTCAGGAAGCTCTTCCGGATTTTCAAACTGACTCCTCAAGCCGGCATCCTGTAATATCTCCTCTTTCGTAAGGCAAACCCGGTTTACCGTATCATTGGCCTGCAAGTATAGCGGCAACAACAAAGCCACATCATATTTTTTAAAACGAGCCCCATCATTTGGCATACAGTTCTCCGGACGATCTTGCACAAAAACCTGCACCGAATAATCAATTGGCTTCAGCTTGGCAGGAAGCTCTTCGCTCCGGCTTTCGACAGGCTTTTCCTCCTGTTGGCTCTCATCAGCGAGCATTGGCTGGGGTTCTGCTTCAACTTCCTTCGGAATCAGAATCGTTTCTCCGGCCATCAATCCTCGGTAGCCCAACACGGGGTTAGTCTTCTTGATCGAAGTAATCTTTACATTATATTGATTGGAAAGGCTATAAAGTGTTTCGCCACGGGCAACCAAATGCTTAACAAAAGCGTCCTCATTAACCGGCGACACCTGAATATCGGGCAACTCCTCCGAAACCGGAATCTTAATACGCAAACCAGCCTGCAAGCCTTGTTCCAATGCTGGATTATATTTTTCCAACACATCACGCGTCACATGGTATTCGCGCTCCAATCCCCAAAACGTTTCTCCCGACTCAACCAAATGAATAAAAAATTCATCACTTGTTCTAACATCTGCCACCTCCGCGGCTTTGGCTTCAGGAATGGTCAGTTCCATGCCAATGCGCAGGCTTTCCTTCACCTGAGGGTTAGCCTTAATCAGATCAGCAATGGAGCAGTTGTATTTTTTGGCGATCGAATAAAGAGTCTCATCACCAACCACCCGATGCTTGTTTACAGGCACGGAAACTTCCTTCTCAGTTCTGGCACGCCTTGCTTCCCGGCTTTCGCGAATTCGCTTCAAATCCTCCGCATCCGGAATAAGCAAGATTTGTCCTTTTTTCAAACCCTTTTCTTCCAGTTGTGGATTGTATTTCAATATATCTTCAACTTCCAGGTTGAAATTCTTGGCTATAAAATGTAAACCATCTTTTCGCTTTACACGATAGGAACGAAAAGATGGTAATTCTTCCAACTGCGGCTGATCCAATCTCTGTGGAGCTTTTTTCTCGACCGATTCAGCTAAGGGAATACGCAATTCCTGTCCGGTTTTCAAACCAAAAATCAAGCTCGGATTAGCATTGAGCAATTCTTTGCGATCGACCGAATAGGTTTTACTCAACGAAAACAGGGTTTCGCCTTTCTCAACCACATGAATCAGGAAGGTTTGACCATCTTCCTGAATTCGTCGTTCCTGTCCGTAAAGCTGAAATCCAAAGAAAATTACGAGAAGGGTAATTATAATGCGATTCTTCATTGTTGTAAATTCGATTTAGCATGGCCAAACTACATGACCCATTTTTGCAATTTCACAAAAATAAGGTTTCTCGACCGATCTTCACCCCAAGAACGTGTTAAAAAGCATTTAATTGTGTGCCCACATCGGTTTATCAGAAGCTCTTTTGACTGAAATATTTCATAAACTGCGAGCGCTCATAAAGGGTGGCATCGGCTTGACTAACGGCTAGTTTACCTTTAAAATCTGCAATTGCAGCATACCCTTTCTCATCCATCCAGACAGCAATTTTCTGATTCATTTCCTGCACCTGATCAACTCCTCCTGTGTACAAAACGGAAGCAATCTGAACGGCATTAGCTCCTGCCAACAAAAATTTGATAGCCGTTTCGGCAGTGTGAATTCCCGTTGTAGCAGCCAATGGACAAGCTATTTTTGATGACATAATTCCAGTCCAGCGCAAAGGCAACAAGTAATCGTTCGGACTGCTGAGCACATCGGCACCAATCACTTCTTCTTTCGTAATGTCAATGTCGGGTGAATAAAAGCGATTGAATATGCTGATTCCACTCACTCCTGTTTCTGACAATCTTTGAATCATTCCTGCCAGGTTAGAGAAATAATGGCTTATCTTAATCGATACCGGAATAGCAACTGTTTTCAGTACTTCGGCAATTGTTTTAAAGTAAAACTGCTCGCTGACCTCATTGCTTTTCTCCACGTCCGAAGGCAATGCAAACAAATTCAGTTCCAGCGCATCGGCTCCGGCTTCTTCCAGCTTTTTGCTGAAAACAACCCAATCAACATTGCTAACACAGTTTACGCTGGCCACAATGGGAACATCAACCGCGTGCTTGGCTTGCCGAATCAGGCTGGTATAATCTTTCAGATTTTCATCTTTAATGATATAATCAAAATAATCCAGGTACTCCGGATCCGGCTCCAGCGCTTTGCGTTTTGACAGTTCCTCCTGAAGTTGGGCGTCAATTTCCTCTTCAAACAACGACTTAAGGACAATAGCTCCTACACCGGCTTGAGCCAGTTTTTTGATTTGTTCCAAATCGCCGGTCATGCTGCTACTGGCTGCTATCACCGGGCTTTTTAATTCTAATCCGAAGAATTGGCTTGTTAAATTGGCCATATGCTTGTTTTTTCTTGATTCGTACTATTTGGTTTGATTCATGGTAATCAAAACCTACTTCTATTTAGCGGGCATCATTTAATTATTGGAAGCGTCCGCAGCTACCTCTTTCAATTTCCCTTGAAGGTAGTTGTTCATTCCGGCCGCCGCTTTACGTCCGTCGCCCATCGCTAAAATTACCGTGGCACCACCGCGTACAATATCGCCACCGGCAAACAGTTCAGGAATCGAACTTTGCATACTCTCCGGGTCAACCTCAATGGTTCCCCAGCGACTCACCTTCAACTGGGGCAATTCGGATGGCACCAGCGGATTGGGCGATACACCAATGGCTACTACCACCACATCTACCGGAATATCATATTCCGATCCTTCAACAACTACTGGCCGGCGGCGTCCCGAAGCATCAGGTTCTCCCAGCTCCATTTTCTGAACACGCATGCGGTTTACCCGCCCGTTTTCATCGGCAAAATATTCAACCGGGTTGGTCAAATTCAAAAACTCAATACCTTCTTCTTCAGCATGTATAACTTCCTCAACCCTGGCAGGCATTTCCTCACGCGACCGACGATAGATAATCATGGACCGCTCAGCTCCGAGACGTTTAGCTGTACGAACCGAATCCATAGCTGTGTTTCCACCACCTACAACAGCGATGTTCTTGCCACGCAACACAGGCGTATCAAACTCGTGTTTGGCCGCGTTCATCAAATTTACGCGCGTCAAATATTCATTAGACGATAGAATACCATTGTAGTTTTCGCCCGGAATATTCATAAAACGAGGCAAGCCGGCACCGCTGGCTACAAAGAATGCCTGAAAACCTTCTTCTTTCAAATCATCAAAAGAGGCGGTTCGCCCGACAATGAAGTTCCGTTCGAATTTAACGCCCATACTTTCGAGGCTCTCTAATTCGACATCGACCACACGGTTAGGCAAACGAAATTCAGGAATACCATATTTTAATACTCCCCCAATTTCGTGTAAAGCTTCAAAAACAGTAACGTCATAGCCCAGTTTAGCCATATCGCCTGCAAATGACAGCGAAGCAGGACCAGAACCAATGGCTGCCACTTTAATGTTGTTTTTAGCTGCTGTTTCCGGAACGGAAATTTCGCCACTGCTTTGCTCGTAATCAGCCGCAAAACGCTCAAGATAACCAATAGCTACCGGTTCCTTTTTCAATTTCAACGTGTAAAAGCACTGAGCTTCGCACTGTTTTTCCTGCGGACAAACGCGCCCACACACAGCCGGAAGAGCCGAAGTTTCTTTTAGCGTTTTAGCTGCTTCAAGCACCTCACCACGTTCAATGTTCTTAATAAACTTTGGAATGTTAATGCTTACCGGGCAACCTTCAATACATGTTGGGTTTACACAGTCCATACAGCGAGAAGCCTCCTGACGAGCACAGGGTTCATCCAGTCCAAGGTTAACTTCCCGATCCTGATAATTAATGCGTTCCAATGCATCAAGACCGGGCATTATCACCCGTTCCATCATGGTCCGCTCTTTATTTTTGAGCTTTGAACGTAGCTCTGCACGCCATTCTTTAGCGCGTTCTATTTTAAGGTATTCTTCCATTTCAAATTCCGTTTAATACAATACTGTTCCACAATGATCATCCACTCTCCTGATGGCTGAGCAATCATCCATTTACTTGCTCCCATGCTTCTTGTTCTTCAGCCTTATAGCCTCCCAAGCGCTGGATTAGCTCATCAAAATCAATTTGGTGGGCATCAAATTCGGGTCCATCGATACAAGTAAATTTTGTTTCGCCCCCTACACTTGCCCGGCAGGCGCCGCACATGCCGGTTCCATCAACCATAATGGCATTCAAACTAGCTTGCGTTGGAATATTATATTTTTTGGTAAGTAAGGACGTAAATTTCATCATTACAGCCGGCCCAATTGCGACACATTCATCGACTTTTTCGCGCAGAATAACCTCTTCGGCTCCGGTTGTAACCAATCCTTTATTGCCATACGATCCATCATCAGTCATTATAATAACTTCGTCGGACCATTGACGAATCTCGTCTTCCAGAATAATCAAATCTTTAGAGCGAGCAGCCAACACTGTCACTACGCGATTTCCGGCCTTCTTAAAACCCTCAACAATTGGCAACAAAGGAGCAATACCTACACCACCACCACATGCCAGCACAGTTCCGGCCTGGTGAATGTGTGTTGCTTTTCCGAGCGGGCCAACCAAATCCAGGATGCTATCTCCCGGATTCATCTCACACAAACGGGTTGAACTTACGCCTACTTTTTGAACCACCAAGGTGATTGTGCCTGCTTTTTTATCTGCCTGAGCAATCGTTAGAGGAATTCGCTCTCCTTGCTCATCGATCCGCAAAATAATGAAGTGTCCCGGTTTTCGTGCACGGGCAATCCGCGGAGCATGAACAACCAATTTCACAACCTTTTCCGAAAACGACTCTTTTTGAACTATTTGGTACATTTTTAAAACACTATTTTTATTTTCAAGCCTAATTTGGCAGGTCAAAAATAGTAATGTCTTCGTAAAATTAAGGCCCGACTCCACCATTTCATGCTAATTTATATTCATTCTTACAATGACTAACCTAATGGTTACCCAAGGGACTTAAATTTATTATGAAATCTGATTCCAAGGCAAATGTCCTGCCTAAAATTCATGTATATTTGAGGTTCGATTTTTTTCGCTGACTCCTTTTTAGCGGTCAGCTTTTTATTCAGCTTTTTTTATTGAATGGCACACGAATTAATCATTGGGCTCACCGAGCACCGGACATTTGGCAATTTGTTTCAGGCTTTCTTAATCGAGAAAAAAGTCTCATTTTACAGCATCATCAAGTTAGTCAAACCGCACGACTTGGATGACCTGCAACTCACTAGCCAGGAACAAGAGCTGGTGAGGTTGACCGACAAGTATAGTGATGAAAACCTGGTTAAAAAATTCTCGAAGAAAAAGGAATCCACCAAGTTTTTCCAGCAGATGGATCAAGGGCTTTTTCAAGATCATATCAGTCCATACATCGACAAGCACATGCGCCAGATCTCCCTCTTACTTATGCAACAGAAAACCCGGCTGTATTTCAAACAAGTTAAGTATTCCAACCTATACGATGAAGACCAGATTAGAGTCCACGACCAATTTTCGAGGGCTACCTTTTGTTTTGACCGAACACCCGAAGGCATCCGCTACTCGCTTGAAATAAAGCACAACAATCAGCCTCTGAACATCCTGCATAAAAACCTGACCGTGGTGACCAGTCAGCCATGCAGCTTTGTTTGGCAAAACAAGCTTTACCTCTTTCAGCACATCAGCGCCAAAAAGCTGGTTCCTTTTCTCGAAAAGGATCTTATTTCCATCCCCAAAGCTGTGGAGGAGAAATACTTTCAGACTTTTGTGCTGAATATGGTTAAAAACTACCCGGTGCGCGCATCCGGCTTTTCCATCGAGAAACACACCAGTGGCAAAAAAGCCTTGCTGTCACTGGAGCCCAATCTACAACTCGAAGCCGTATTCCTTCCCAAGTTTAAGTATGGCGAAACGGAATACCTGGCTAACAGCAAATCGTCGATTTTTGTGGTGCTCGAAAAAGAGAACGACAACTATACGTTCAAAAAATACATACGCGACCACCAATGGGAAAGCCAATTGCTGCAGCTGCTCAAAGAACTCGAGCTGGAAGAAAAGGATGGTATCTTTTTTCCCAAAGGAATGGAACTGCTTGATGACACCGACCGCCTGTTTGAGCTCCTGACGTGGTTGAATAAACACGAAAAAGCACTCCGTGAGGCTGGGTTTGAGTTACAACAAAACCAGTACGAAAAGCGGTACTCTACCGAAACCCAAGACCTGCAGATCGAAATAAAAACCAAAGAAGACTGGTTTGATATTTATGCCAAGGTTCGTTTTGGCGACTATGAAATACCCTTCATCAAACTCAAACGAAACATACTGAATGGCATTCGCGAGTTTGAGTTACCCAATGGAGAAGTTGCTATTCTTCCAAAAGAATGGTTTGCCGAATACGAAGACCTCCTCCCTTTTGTGAAACAAGAAGGCCATGCCATGCAACTGCAAAAACACCATTACCAGTTGCTGAAAAAAAGGCTGAAAGGTATTGATAAAAGCTTTTTTCAACGCTTGGATAAAATCAGCGAATCAACTTCCGAGCCAGTTGCTGTTCCGGCGAACATACAAGCCAAACTCCGCAGCTACCAGGAAGAAGGGTTTTCGTGGATGTATCGGCTGTATGAACATCAGTTTGGCGGATGCCTGGCCGACGACATGGGACTGGGAAAGACGCTTCAGACGTTGACTTTACTGCTCAAGCTCAAGCGGATGAAACGACAAATCATCGTTCCGAATCAAGAAGATTCTGACAAGCAGATAGCAATTTTCAAGGACGAAGAAGCTCCAGCAGAGGAATCGCAGGCAGCTTCTTTGATTGTGATGCCCACCTCGCTGATTCATAATTGGGAAAACGAGATCAAAAAATTTACGCCATCATTAAAAGTGTATAAACATGTTGGCATACAACGTAAAAAGGCACTCAACCTAAAAGGTATTATTTCCTATTACGATATCATTCTGACAACCTATGGAACAATAAGAAACGACCACGAACTACTGAAAGAACATGAGTTTTTCTACCTGATTCTAGATGAAAGTCAGAACATTAAAAACTCAGGTTCAAAAACCTATCAAACTATTACTAAGCTGAAAGCCCGAAACAAATTGGTATTGACCGGTACGCCTATTGAAAATTCACTCTCCGATTTATGGTCGCAAATCAACTTCTTAAACAAAGGGCTGCTGGGCAATCAAGCCTATTTTAAGCGCGAATTTATTACGCCCATTGAGAAAAAGAACGATCCGGAAAAACAGACAAAACTTCAAACACTCATTCGCCCGTTTGTTTTGCGCCGCAAAAAAGAGGACGTGGCCCGCGACCTTCCACCCCTGACCGAACAAATACGCTACTGTAGCATGTCGAAAGAACAACAACGGTCTTACGATAAAGAGAAGTCAATTATTCGGAACAATATTTTACAGAACATTGAACAGGATGGTGTGCAAAAATCGGCTATTGTTATTCTCCAAGGGCTGACCAAACTCCGGCAGTTGGCCAATCATCCATCGATGCTGAATGATGATGAGCAAGCCGAATCAGGTAAATTTGATGAAATTTTCCGCAGCCTATCGAACCTGATGGCCGAAAAGCACAAGGTGCTTATTTTTTCATCCTTCGTGAAGCATTTAGATTTATTGAAAGAAAAAATTGAAGCTGAAAAATGGAAATACTCCTTGCTTACCGGACGAACGACCAAGCGAGAAGAAGTGATCAAGAATTTCCAGGAAGACCCCGAAAACCGAATTTTCCTGATTTCATTGAAAGCCGGTGGTGTTGGACTCAACCTCACCTCTGCCGACTACGTATTTATTATCGACCCGTGGTGGAACCCGGCAGCCGAAAATCAGGCTATCAATCGGGCACACCGAATTGGGCAAGAAAAGAAAGTCTTTGTTTACCGCTTCATTACAGAAGGTTCCATCGAAGAAAAAATACAGCTATTAAAAGAACGCAAATCTTCTTTGGCGGAAAAATTTGTCAATTCCAACAACCCGTTCCAGGCCATCACCCAGAAAGAAATCATGAATCTCTTAAGCTAATCTTCAAGTCACGTGTAATAAAATGAAGCCTGAGCTAACTCATGATCAGAAAAACAAAAAAGCGATAGTTTCGCTGTTTAAAACTTTGTAAAATCCAATCACCAATGAAAATAATACAATACACCCTTTTATTTTTTCTGATTTCAACGCTGAGTTTCGCTCAGAAAAAGTCATTAACCCTTGAAGATGCCTTAATTGGCCGATCAAGCCACTTAAGCCCCGAATACCCGAGATCGCTGCAATGGCAAGACAGCAAACACTATGTCAAGATTGAAAACGACACGCTTTTTCAGTATTCAGTCCCCAAAAACCAAAAAGAAGTTTTGCTTACACTGAACGACCTGACGCAAGCAGAATCAAACCAAGACGATTGGTCTTTTTCCAGCTTTCCTTCGTTTTCATTTGTGAACGCCAACATCATTCGCTTCTGGAAGTCGCGCCAGCTCATTCTTTTCAATCTCGCTGACAAGAAAATTGATCAAAAACTGTCGCTTCCGGAAACAGCCCAAAACGTTGATTTTTGCGATACCAGCCTCAGCCTGGCCTATACGAAAGGGCAAAACCTGTATGTGAAAAATGCAAAGAGCGAAAAGCAGATTACGTTTGACACGGCCGAAGGAGTTCTAAACGGACAGTACGTTCACCGCCGCGAATTTGGTATTAGCAAAGGTATT
The DNA here is from genome assembly GCF_052677165.1 of Sunxiuqinia sp. sy24. Lineage (NCBI taxonomy): Bacteria > Pseudomonadati > Bacteroidota > Bacteroidia > Marinilabiliales > Prolixibacteraceae > Sunxiuqinia > Sunxiuqinia sp. sy24. The sequence continues at coordinate 6,527 of NZ_JBQYLH010000026.1, read as the reverse complement.
TTCTGGTCATCAACAGGGAAAAAAATCGCCTTCTACCGAAAAGATGAAAGCATGGTTAAAGATTATCCGCTGGCAGATTACATGACCCGCCAGGCAGAACACACTCCTGTAAAATACCCCATGGCCGGCATGTCCAGCCACCAGGTTACGGTTGGAATTTACGATTTAGAAACCGGGGAAACGTACTTTCTGAACACCGGAAAATCCGATGACCACTACCTGACCAACATCAGTTGGGGGCCAAATGATGAATTCATTTACCTGGCCGAACTCAACCGCAAACAAAACCACATGCAGCTGAACCAATACGCCGTAGCGACAGGTGAAAAAGAAAAAACCTTATTTGAAGAAACAAGCACAACCTACGTTGAGCCGCAACACGAGTTGGTCTTTTCAGAAAAAAACAACGATCAATTTTACTACTGGTCGCGCAAAGACGGCTGGTTTCACCTTTACCTGTATGACACCAACGGAAAACAACTCAAGCAAATTACGCAGGGCGATTGGGAGGTTACTGATTTTTATGGCGCCGATGCCCAGTTTGTCTACATTCAAGCCACCAAAGAAAGCCCTGTAGAGCGCCATCTTTACCGTGTAAAGATTTCCAATGGAGCCATGACCCGACTTGATGAATCAGCAGGAACACATCGCGGCAGCTTTTCACCCGATAAAAACTACGTCATTGACAACTGGAGCGCCTATGCCGTTCCTCGCAAAGCTGACTTGGTTGCCACAAACGGACGATTTGTGAGCAACATCCACACGGCTCAAGATCCGGCTGCCGACTACGCCTTTGGAAAAAATGAAATTTTCACCATCAAAGCAGCCGATGATTCAACAGATTTGTACTGCCGCATGATTTTGCCTCCTAACTTTGATTCGAATAAAAAATACCCGGCCGTTATTTATGTCTATGGTGGTCCACACGCCCAGCTAATAAACAACACCTGGCATAATGCCGTGAGTTGGTGGCAGTACTACATGGCGTCGAATGGCTATATATTATTTACAGTGGATAGCAGAGGGTCAGCCAATCGTGGCGAAGCTTTTGAGAATATCATCCATCGCAAGCTCGGCCTGGCAGAAACCGAAGACCAGCTAGAAGGAGCAAACTACTTGATGAATCTGCCTTATGTTGATGCCGACCGTATTGGGGTTCACGGCTGGAGTTATGGTGGATTTATGACCTTAAATCTGATGTTACGCCATCCGGAAACCTTTAAAGTAGGCGTATCCGGAGGTCCGGTAGTTGACTGGAGCATGTATGAGGTAATGTATGGTGAGCGCTACATGGACACACCACAGGAAAATCCAGAAGGCTACGATGAGACCAATATGGTTAATCATGTTGAAAACCTTCAAGGTAAATTGATGCTCATTCATGGCGCACAGGACGAAACCGTGGTGATGCAGCACAGCATGAAGTTTTTGCGTGAATGTGTGAAGCGAAACAAAGCCGTTGATTTTTTTCCATACCCCACGCATGAGCATAATGTACGAGGAAAGGACCGTGTCCATTTGATGCATAAAATAAGTCAGTATTTCTTCGACTACCTGTAACCCTATCCCAAAGGCAACGAAAAACAGTTGAAAACAATTGTTTTTCGTTGCCGCTATCATTCTTCAACTTTTCACAGGAATCTCTCTTCTGAAAAACACGTCACAACAATAACTTCCAACTTACACCAAGGCCACTCAGAAGAAACAAAAGCTATTCAAAGCGAAGCACATCTGGCTTACGGGGCTGAAAATCATAGAACTGGCTTTTACTACGTTCATTAAAGTCAACCCCAAAAGCTCCAATATCGGCAGGGTGATTGGGAAACCAGGATAAACGCAGCTGTAGGGTCTGAAAAACCAGGTTTTCATTTCGAATACGAACACCAGCACCAACGCCGGCATAATAATCCTGAGTGAAAATAAAATGCTTGTTCGATCCGATAATCCCCAGATCAACAAAACTGAAGAAAGCAAAGTTAAAGTCGAGCACATGCCTGGGAGGAAATACCACAGACTCAAAAGAGAGTACCAAACGTTGTTTCCCAAGTGGCAAGCGACTTCCAAAGCCCCGAATCCCGTTTTCGCGTCTTAAGGACAATTCTTCAACCTCAAAGCGCCGAATGCCTAACAGGTAATTCAGCTTGATAAACTGCCGGAACCCTTTATTCCCAAAAGCATAAAGCCGGGAAATATAACTTCCGTCAATTTCAATCTGTCCTTGCTCAAACCTTCGCGATCGAAAAAAACCACCAATTCCAGCTGAGGCATGCAAATACGATGGCTTATACTTGACAAAATTTCCAGAAGAAACGTAAACGTGTGAATACCAACGCCTATTGAACTCATTATCGTCGAAGCCCACCACCCATTCGTGCAGGTAGCCCTTGGGAATGTCTTCCGTAATTCCATAGCTGTAAATTAAATGATCTCGATAATACTTTCGTTTCGACAGACTCAAACTTGCCAAGTAAAATTTGGAATCAGCAAAATATTGATTATTCATCGGGTCGGGATCCGGACGCTTGTAGAAATTATAAAACCTCGTTCGTCCGGAAACAACAAGCTGTTTATTTCTATCCAGCTCACCTTCATACAACTGAAAAGAATATCCTCCCCACACATCCCAATACCGATAATCCAACTCATCAAAATCCAGAATAATGGGAGCATCATTAATCAGCCGATCAGCCCGTTGCCATCGCGAAGCAGTCAAGCCTCCACCCCATTTGGTGGTTGATCGCAAAAACTCCTTCTCCAGAACCATTGAGACCCCATTACGACGATATGTATCGGCATACCCAAGAGACATATTCACAAAATTTCCACCGATGTTGTTAATGGTGTAGGATCCCTCGAAGCCAACATAGGGCTGTTTCTCCACGTGCCCCACCACTTTGGCCGACAACTGATGCCCAATCCCCCATATATTCTGATTGTACATTTCCAGACTAGCAGCTCGCAGTCCTTCGACGTAACCACCAACGCCAAAGGAAAAAACATCTTTTGTCAGCACAGTCACATGAATATGCTCCTGGATCAAAGAATCCTGCTCAACCAAAAAACGAACATCTTTAATAAAGGGAAGTCTTCGAATAATCCGTTCATTATCCAGCAACGATTCAACATTCAAGGCATCTCCAGGGTGAACCAGAATATTCTTTCGGATAATCCGCTCGTTGGTTTCAATATGTAGCTTATTGGCCATTTGCCCCAGCCAGGTATGGCTAATCCGTGAGGTGTCGGCAAAAGACGGTCCAATAATATCCAGCTGATGAATTTTCACCGAAGCGATCGTTTTGCCCTCCAACTCACTCATTCGTATAAGTTCCCGCTCAATCTGTTGCTGATCCTTCGTTTTCCCTCCTGTTATCAAATTATCATAAACCAAACGCGTAAACCGATGACGGTAAGCTTTATGCTTTAAACTGTCATAAAACTGTTCGGAAGGCGTAGAAGACTTCAAAAGTGAATCAGGATTTTGTTCCTGTCCATACAGAGTGTTCACCAACAACACCAACCAAATTAATTTCCATTTAAGCTGCCAATTCACAAAAACCATTTTTTAAGATCATCGCCTTTGTTATACCAAACGAAAAAAGCGTGTCCCTGATTATTTTTTGATATCGAAATAAGATCTGTTATAACTAACCCGATTACCACCCATTAAAATACATTAAAATTTGACACATCGGTAAACCCCGAAATATATTTAGATAAAAAACATGTATCAAAATTCAAAGCCAGAAGGCGTTTAAGGCTCTTTTGTTATTAACTTTGTCGCTACATGTCAAAGATCAAAAAACTATACAAGGAAAATATTTACGGTATTATTGGAACTCTTTTATTCCACATTTTACTGGTAAGCAGCTTTTTACTTGCCGAAGTAAACTTAAAAGGAGAAGTAAAAGAAGAGCCTATCATCCTTGATTTTACAGACATGGAAGAGCTGGAAGAACCGATTGTCGAAGAAGCGAGAGAGGAAAAAGAAGATGAAAATACTCCTGCCACTGAAAATAAACTTGACCAATCGACCTCCAGAAGCAACCGAGCAGTGAATGATGCCCCCCAGAAAGATCCATTTTTCGACGAAGACTACCAGAAAGAAATCGCAGAAGCTCAAAAGCTCGTAGCTGATGTAAACAAGCAACTCTCGAAAGAGGTCAAAGATTTGGAAGAGTTTTCCATGCCTGAAGAAACCACCGAAGGGATGAATCCTGACTCGATCAAGAACACTATTTATTCCGGCGAAAGCAATATTCACTATTTTCTTGAAAATCGATACCACCTACGTTTACCAATTCCTGTTTATCTGGCGCAAGGTGGAGGTCTGGTTGTTGTTGATATCGTAGTCAACCCACGGGGAAAGGTTATTCAGGCTGAAGTACGAAAAAACGCCAACCTTAAAGACCCCATGCTGGAGGTTTATGCGAGACAAGCAGCAGAGCGAACTGTTTTTAATGCGGACAAATCGGCTCCCGAACAACAAAAAGGAACCATTTCCTACACGTTCATAGCTCAATAGCTCCATTTTTATAAGAAAAAACAATTATTTAACAACAATTAACAGATTTTTAACGCTAGTTAATGTTTTAAAGCATATCTTTGTGGTACGTTTTTTTTCATAAGTTTAGGTTTAGTTAGGTTAGTTAGTTTAGTGAGAAAAGGTAGGCCAGAGGGTCTACCTTTTTGTTTTTATACACTTTCCTGACCAATGTGGTCCCTTTTAATTTTTAAGCCAGCTATAACACTTTTCCTTTATCTATCTAAGCCACAAAAGCATTTCCACCGCGAACAAGGAATAATATCGGCATCATCTTCCCTGCACAAAAAGCTCATCTCGGCAATTTTTCACTTCATACAAAGTTGACTTAACCAAACAAACTCAATGAAAGCTGGTCACTACCAGCAATTCAAATTATATGCGAATAATTATTAACAGCTCAAGGCATTGATTCTGCTAATTTTGTATTTTTACCCTCAGTACATGTGTCTAAAGATTACCCCAAACGCCGTAATCTGAGGCAAGAAGCGATCAAGTATTCATTTGCTTTTTCAACATTTTATAGACATATTTAACACGAAATAGGATGGTTTTACAATTGATCGAATGTTTCTTATCACTTGAGAACCTAAATTTAAGCTGGCAAACCATTATAAAGAATTAAATAGAGAAAATGATTAATTATACGAACGAAGAACTTCTTCACGGAATTCTTAGAAACGACAATTTAATTCTACAGTACATCTATAAAAATTTCTTTTACAAGATTAATTTCTTTATAAAAAAGAATAGCGGGGATGATGAAGATTCGAATGATATCTTCCAGGAAGCCATTATTATCATCTACCGTAAATTAAAAGCGAATGATCTTGTTCTCGATTGCTCATTCGAAACCTATATTTATTCCGTTTGCCGTTTTTTGTGGTTAAAACAACTTGAAAAACGCAAAAATGAGCGAGAAAAAATTCAAGACAACCACGATTTCAACGAAGACATTTACGACAGTGGCTTTGAAGAAACAGCGGAAAAGAATGAAAAGTACAAGTTGTACCAAAAGCATTTCAAAAATCTAGGCAAAGACTGCCAAAAAATACTACAACTCTTTTTCGACAGGGTTCCATTAAAACAAATTGCACAGGTGATGGGCTACCAAAGCGAGAAATACGCCAAGAAAAGAAAATACAAGTGTAAAGAATACTTAGTAAAAAGCATCAAACAGGATATTGAGTATAAAAAGATTCTGGAAGACAATGCTTAGTCACTTTAGCGACTCTTTATCCATAAGGCAGAAGCATTTTTACGTTAATCGAAGAAGCTTTAAAACACACAACTCCGAATGCTAAAAACTCACTCACTGGGGTTACCTTTTTCCCAATTTCGGAATAAAGAAGTGAAAATGATAAAATACACGAACCAGTAATTTCTAACGAGATTCTGGCGGCTTCTGATTCCAACGTAATTCTACAAGAACATTGAATTGCAAGATTTCGGCACACCAAAGTATCGGGTTTAACCCGTTCAAGCTGGTGATCTCGAAAATTCAACTTGTAATTTGGCTCAACAACTAATTTAATAAACCGTGTGTGATTTGATATCAGTAGATTTCAAAGAACGAAAAGCAACCCAAGATGCCGGTAACAGCAAAACAGCAACAATGCTGAATATGGCTCCGGATGCAGTTCTCTATAAAAAATTAAAGAAGGATATTGGAATAACTAATTTTTGGAAAGATGATACGCAATAATAAATTTGAACAAATTGAAAAGTACCTTAGCGGGGAGTTGACCGGCGACGCGCTTAGCGAATTCAATGCTGAACTGGCCTATAACACCGAATTGGCCGAAGAAATCAAGCTACAGGAAGAAATCCAGGAGGCCGTGCAGGAAACCGACATTACCAACCTCCGGAATAACCTGAAAAATATAATCGATCAAGAGCAAAATGCGGAGAAAGAAGTACGCATAAGCCAGGAAGAACAAGCTTTTAGCTTTGAACTTTCCGAAGAGTTATCATCTTTTAAAGAATT
>NZ_JBQYLH010000025.1:0-55144 GCF_052677165.1 Sunxiuqinia sp. sy24 | reverse complement strand
TGCTTACTGGGGGCAAGTAAAACAAGAACTGATTATTAAATTTGAAGAACGATGCCAACTAAAACTGTAATAGCAAAGAACACTACCAACGATTTTTGTTTTTCAACGAACTTTACGGGCAAGTAGTAGTTTGTGTTTACTTAACAGCTATGATTTGCTTTGATGTGGAGTTCAGTTTAGAGCAAAAAAAAGAGTAGATCTCTATCTACCCTTTTCTAACCTAACTAAACCAATAAAACTAATCAAACCTAAACTTATGAAATAAAATCTTCGACAAAGATATGTTGAAAAACACAAAGATGTGTTAAGTAAATATTAAAATTGTGTTAGAGAACATGTTTTTTAAGAAGTATTATTCGTAAGCGGGAATAAAAAAAAGAGTAGATCTTCATCTACCCTTTTCTAACCTAACTAAACCAATAAAACTAATCAAACCTAAACTTATGAAATAAAATCTTCGGCAAAGATATGTTGAAAAACACACTTGTGTGTTAAGCCAATATTAAAATCCATGCTGAAGAACATTTTTCAACTATTGGATTATTCAATAACAAAAAAGAGAGGCTGACTCAAACGAGTCAGCCTCTCTTTTTTACAGGCGTTTAGCGCTTATTTTTTTCGGCCTTTGCTCTTTTCGTCTTGAGCAAGAGAGTCACGCATGGATGTGTCCGCCATGATGTTCTTGTATTTCATGTAATCCATGATACCAAGGTTTCCGGAGCGGAAGGCTTCAGAGATAGCCAAGGGTACCTGGGCTTCGGCTTCGATTACTTTAGCACGCATTTCCTGTGCTTTGGCAATCATTTCCTGTTCTAAAGCAACAGCCATGGCGCGGCGTTCTTCGGCTTTGGCCTGTGCAATGTTTTTATCCGCATCGGCCTGGTCAATTTGTAGTCCGGCGCCGATATTTTTACCGATGTCGATATCTGCGATATCAATTGATAAGATCTCGAAAGCAGTCCCTGCATCTAGTCCTTTGTTTAGCACGACTTTTGAAATAGAATCGGGGTTCTCCAATACGGCTTTGTGAGTATGCGAAGAACCGATGGACGAAACAATACCTTCGCCTACACGAGCCAGGATGGTGTCTTCGCCGGCACCACCAACCAGTTGTTTGATGTTGGCACGAACGGTTACCCTTGCTTTGGCAATGAGCTGAATTCCGTCTTTGGCAACTGCGGCAACGGGAGGTGTGTCAATCACTTTGGGGTTTACCGACATTTGGACGGCTTCAAAAACATCGCGTCCGGCCAGGTCAATGGCTGTAGCCATGTTGAAAGTCAGGTCGATGTTTGCCTTTTCGGCTGAAACCAGGGCATGAACAACCATGTCAACCTTTCCGCCAGCCAGGTAGTGGGCTTCAAGTTTGTCGCGATCCAGCTTGATGCCGGCTTTGGTTCCTTCGATCAGGGCGCGAACAATTACCGAAGGAGGTACTTTCCTGAAACGCATCAGGAAAAGTTGCATAAGTGAGATACGAACACCCGATACTAAGGCGGAAAACCAGAGTCCGATCGGGATAAAATACAGGATAATAATGAGCAGGACAAAAATCCCTACAACTAATCCTAAAGTTCCAAAATATTCCATTATTCTTGATTTATTGGTTCAACGAGTACTTGTGTTCTGTAAACTTCAATGACCTTGATTTTGACATTCTGATCGACAAAGCCGGTTGCTGATTTTGCTTCCATGCTGAGGTTGTTAATTTTCACACGGCCGGTTGGAGCTAATCGCCCAAGGGTAATCCCTTCATCGCCAACCTGGATTAGTTGATCATCTATTTTTTCAACATGTCCGTCAATTTCCGAATTTAGCAGTAAACGCTTTCCGGACCGGCTTTGAAACAAGCGGTAGATGATGATGGGAACGACAATAATGACAAAGGCTAGTGTGATAATTCCGGCCAGCACTCCATAGGAGTCAAAGGCTAAATAAACACTGGCTCCAAGTAGGCCCACTCCGCCAATTCCGGCGATGGTAATTCCGGGAATAACAACAAATTCCAAAAGGAGGAGTAAGATTCCCAGAAAGATGAGAAACAGAATAATTAGTATGGTCATTTATTTTTGCTTAATCAATGGTTGCTCTTAATTCTCGCTCCACCAAGGCTTTCTTCATTGGACTAAGATAGGTAAAACTTCCCTTTTTGACATCACATTTCCCTTTATAATGTGTAATTAAGGTGCATTGTGTCGCTTGTTCCGGGGCGTGTTCGCATACATTCATCAAGGCTTCAATCACATAGTCAAAACTATGATGATCATCATTGTGAAGAATGAGAAAGCGTTCGTTTCTTGTTTTTTCTTTCTCTTCCTGATCCGTTTGTTTTTTGGTGTTCTCGTCCGCTTTCATGGCTTCCTTTTGTTTGCGTTATAAATGTACTACAGATTCACGCTTTTTCATGTCTTTTTCTCAGTTTTATTCGCCTGCAATTTGCCGTGCTTCCTCTAGCGGAATACGTTCACCGTCTTTATAGGCCGCAATAAACGCATCGCTGACTCCTTCGGTGCGCACTTGCGATTGCATTTGAAGAGCATCCTGGTATGATTTTAATTCACCAACAGTATAAACGGTTACGCCATTCTCGTCTGTATATTGATCAATCCGACGGATGATGGATAGTTTCTTGAAAAGACGCTGTACCCAGTCGGGCGGGGTTCGGCTGTAAGCACCAATCTGAATTTTATACACGATTCCGGTGTTGACGACTGCTGGTTCTTCCGGAATCAGATTTTTGACCAGATTATCGGGTAAGACAATCGGTTTTTGGGCTTCCAGCTTTTGGAGTCGCTTTGCCTCTTTGGCCTGCCGGATACTGTCTTCCATGGCTTGTGTTTTCTCGCTAAAGGAATGAATTGTTTCCGGGCTGGCTTTTTGCCAGTAATCTTTTTCGCCGAGCCGCGCTTCGGTGTAATTTTGGTTGATCTCCTGGTTCTTAGTGTACGCTTCTTTTTCAAGAAGAAGGATTGTATTGGCAATTTCCTGTTTCTCGTCAGCAAAAGCCGAATTGTACTTGGCTCGCAGCTGGCTGGTTTTTTCGGTTATTCCTTGCAGCTCCTGCTCGGCTTGCCAGGCGCGAACAAAGGCATTGAGTGAACTCGCATTTTTAAATTGGTCAATCTTCAGGTATTTAATGGTGGAGTTGACTTGAAATTGAATCAGGCTGTCTTCTAGCCCTTCCGGAATTTCTACTTCTTCGGGTTGAATCGCGATGGCTTCTTCGAGAGGTGTTGCCGGCATTTCTTCGGTTTGTTCATTCTCGACTGCAGTAACAGGTGCGGAGAATGGGTTGATCTGTTGCTCGCACAGGTTTCTCAGCTCCTCAAGCCTGGTGTCTCTTTTTTCCTTTTTGCGGGCTTCATCGTCAAACTGCTTGTAGTAGTTTATGGCCTCTAGAAAATTATTGTTTGCATGGAAGCATTGTGCCAAATAATAAAGACTTTTGACGGGCGTATCATTACCCAGTGACTTCTGTAAGGCTGTTTTGGCTTGTTCTGTCGGCTGTTCTGTTTCAACCAGACACATGCCCAAATAATAGTTCAAGGTTTTGTCTTCCGGATAAAGATGAACCAAATCCTCAAAGTACGGAATTGCTTCAGTGTATTGTCCATTCTCAACCATGTCTTTGGCCTGTTGTTCCGGATCATTTTGCGCATGAGCCGTTTTTTCGAATAAACCGGGGTTGAGCACAAACAATAAAAGAAATGCAGTTGTTTTCAAAAATAATGTCATGTTTTCGCGCATAATTGTTAAATCGTTTTCGATATAAAATTACAAAAATAGTTGAAAGCTAATTTTTCTTTAACTGTTTAGTTTTTGTTAGCTTTTCACGCGAAATTAGTCTGATATTTATCATTAATTCAAGTATATTTGTCTAATTAAACAAAAAAAATGTATGGGACTGTTGCAAAAAGGTGATGCGGCTCCTGGTTTTAAGGGGCTTAATCAAAACAACGAAACAATTTCATTATCGGATTTTAAAGGGAAGAAATTAATTTTATACTTCTATCCCAAAGACAATACTCCGGGCTGCACGGCTGAATCCTGTAATTTGAATGACAACTACGACGCCTGGATTGAGAAAGGTTATGAAGTGGTTGGGGTAAGCCCGGATGGGGTGGCATCGCACAAGAAATTTGCCGATAAGTTTGGCTTCAAATTTAACCTAATTGCAGATACTGAAAAGGAAATTTTGCAAGCCTATGGCACCTGGGGTGAAAAAAGTATGTATGGGAAGAAATACATGGGTGTACTTCGGACAACTTATGTGATTGATGAGCAGGGTGTTGTTGAGGAAGTTTTTGAGAAAGTAAAAACAAAAGATCATACAAATCAAATAATCAAATCGTTAGATTTAGGATAACTATGGCAAAAGAAGATTCGAATGTAAATAAAGAGAAGCTGAAGGCCCTTCAGCTTACAATGGATAAAATTGAAAAGAGTTACGGCAAAGGTTCAATCATGAAAATGGGCGAACGCGTCGTTGAAGATGTTCCGGCGATTTCTTCCGGATCAATTGGACTGGATATTGCCTTGGGAGTTGGTGGATTTCCTAAAGGACGTATTGTTGAAATTTATGGTCCTGAATCATCGGGTAAAACAACTTTGGCCATCCACGCCATTGCTGAGGCGCAAAAAGCCGGAGGTATTGCTGCTATCATTGATGCAGAGCATGCTTTTGATCCCTACTATGCCAAAAAATTGGGTGTTGATACGGATGAATTGCTGATTTCGCAGCCAGATAACGGCGAGCAGGCCTTGGAAATTGCCGACAACCTGATTCGTTCAGGAGCAGTAGATATTGTGGTGATTGACTCGGTAGCGGCCTTAACACCAAAAGCTGAAATTGAAGGCGAAATGGGGGATTCAAAGATGGGCTTGCAGGCCCGCTTGATGTCGCAGGCTTTACGTAAGCTTACAGCCAACATTAACCGGACAAAAACGTGCTGCATTTTTATCAATCAGTTGCGCGAGAAAATTGGTGTCATGTTTGGTAACCCGGAAACCACAACAGGGGGTAATGCCCTGAAATTTTATGCTTCGGTGCGTTTGGATATCCGCCGTATTGGACAAATTAAAGATGGCGAAGATGCCATGGGTAACCATACGCGCGTTAAGGTGGTGAAGAACAAAGTAGCTCCACCGTTCCGTAAGGCTGAGTTTGATATCATGTATGGTGAGGGAATTTCTAAAACCGGCGAAATTGTTGACTTAGGAGTAACTTTCAACATTATCAAAAAAAGCGGTTCATGGTTTAGTTATGGAGAAACTAAGTTAGGTCAGGGCCGCGAATCGGTGAAAAATATTTTACGCGATAACCAAGAACTCGCTCACGAACTGGAAACGAAAATTTTTGAAGCAGTGGCTACGGCTGCAGCGGAAATTTAAGAAATAGCATACAATGCAGTCATGTCTGGATGAGGCGCAAACTGCTTCATCCGGATTTTTTTTTGTGCTACTCGGAAACGGTTAAAATCAAGAATAGAATAGCAACTTATCAAGATATTAGGTATGAAAGTGTTGAAATTTGGCGGTACTTCAGTTGGAAGTGCCGAGAACATCCGAAGGGTGAAAGAGATTGTTAAAAGTCAGCAAGACGACGTGATCGTTGTCGTTTCAGCTTTAGGCGGAATAACTGACAAGATATTGAATGCAGCGAAAATGGCTGTCCTGGGGACGGAATATTTCAACACGGAACTTACCGAAATCACCGAGAGACATGAAGAAGTTGTAGAAGCTTTATTCTCCGGAAATCAAAAAGAAGAAGTCAAAGATGAAGTCAGTAATTTACTCGATGAGCTGTCTAGAATTATCCGTGGAGTTTCTATGATTGGCGAACTGACGCCTAAGACCATGGATAAAATTGGAGGTTTTGGCGAACGTTTGTCATCTTACATTATCAGTCAGTTTATTGATGATGCTCAATGGGTCGACGCTTCTCAGATGATTAAAACCGATAGCGCTTTTGGCCGCGCACTAGTTGATTTTAAATTGACGAATAAACGCATACAGCTTGCTTTGAAAGACTTCTCGGGAGTTTGCGTGGCTCCCGGATTTGTTGCAAGCAACAGTGCCGACGAATATACGACCCTTGGGCGTGGAGGTTCAGATTATACGGCCTCCATTTTTGCGGCTGCTCTGGACGCAAAAGTGCTGGAAATATGGACGGATGTGGATGGTTTTATGACCGCCGATCCGCGCGTAATCAGAAAAGCATACACCATTGAAACGCTAAGTTATTCTGAAGCAATGGAGTTGTCGCACTTTGGTGCTAAAGTTATTTATCCACCTACTATTTTGCCGGTTTATCAAAAAGGAATTCCGGTTCAGATTAAAAATACACTGAGACCTGAATCGGAAGGTTCGCTTATCCGCGAAAGCCAACCCAACGGAAAGGACCGACCAATTAAAGGGATTTCTTCTATCTCCAACATCAGTCTGCTGACGGTACAGGGATTGGGAATGGTCGGTGTTGCCGGTATCTCCATGCGTTTGTTTGGAGCGCTGGCGCGTGAAAATATCAATGTGATTTTGATTTCGCAGGCCTCATCTGAAAACTCTATTTCATTTGCTGTCGATACGCTGAAAGCGGAGATGGCAGAAGAAGCGATCAAAATTGAATTTGAGCGTGAGCTTGCCGCAGAGCAAATTAGCAATATTGAAGTTGAAAATGACCTGTCGATTGTGGCCATTGTGGGCGAAAATATGAAACATACCACCGGCATTGCTGGAAAATTGTTCCATACCATTGGTAAAAACGGAATCAACATCATCGCCATTGCACAGGGAGCATCCGAGCTCAATATTTCGTGGGTGGTGAATGATTCCGATTTGCGGAAAACGCTGAATGTGGTACACGAGTCATTCTTCCTGTCGGAAAATGTGGAGGTGAATATTTTTATGCTGGGCATCGGCCTGGTCGGAGGAAACTTACTGAAGCAGATTCAGCAGCAGCAGGAAAAATTGCTCAAGGAAAAGCACCTGAAATTGAAACTAGTGGGGGTGGCGAACTCCAGGAAAATGCTGCTCAATCGCGATGGCATTGCCATTGACGGATATAAGGAGCGATTAGATACCGAAGGGCAGACCTCGGGCTTGGAGGCCTATAAGCAAGCGGTGATTGACATGAATATTTACAACTCTGTTTTTGTCGATTGCACCGCATCAAATGATGCCGCTGACTTGTATGAAGATTTGTTGAATGCCAACGTTTCTATTGTTACGGCCAATAAAGTTGCCGCTTCTTCGGAATATGAAAACTATTTGAAACTGAAGAAGGTCGCCAAGCAAAAAGGTATTAAGTTTTTATTTGAAACCAATGTTGGTGCCGGACTGCCAATTATCAACACGTTAAATGATTTGGTGAATGCCGGTGATAAAATACTGAAAATTGAAGCGGTACTTTCGGGAACGCTGAACTTTATTTTCAATACCATTTCGGCAGAGATTCCGATGAGCCAAACCATCCGGATGGCTAAAGAGGAAGGTTATTCAGAACCTGATCCGCGTATTGATTTGAGTGGAATTGATGTGGTCCGTAAACTGCTGATTCTGGTTCGGGAATCCGGATACCGGATTGAAAAGGATGATGTCACTATAAATAAATTCATTCCGGATGAGTTTTTTGATGGGAGCATGGATGATTTCTGGAACGGCATTGCAGGATTGGATGCCGACTTTGAAGAACGCAGAAAAGTTCTTGAAGCGGAGAATAAATGCTGGCGTTTTGTTGCTAAATATGAAAATGGACAGTCGGAAGTCGGCTTGCAGGAGATTGGACAGGGACATCCGTTTTATGATTTGCAGGGCAGCAACAACCTGGTGATGTTTACCACCGAGCGCTATCAGGAGTTCCCCATGATCATCAAAGGATATGGAGCTGGGGCTGAAGTGACTGCCGCCGGCGTTTTTGCCGATATTATCCGGGTGTCGAATATTTAGTATCAGGATTATGAATTGAGCGTAAAGAGCCTCGATGTAAGGACACTGCACTTGGACCTTGAAACTCCAGACACGAAACTTTTTATGAAATATATAATCGTTTTAGGGGATGGAATGGCTGATGAGCCACTGGAAAATTACGGAGGAAAAACCCCACTTCAAATGGCTAAAACCCCAATGATTGACCAACTGGCCAAACTTGGATGTTGTGGGCAGTTGGTGACGGTTCCGGAGCACATGCACCCGGGAAGTGAAATCGCCAACCTTTCGGTGTTGGGCTACGATGTTCCTTGTGTTTATGAAGGACGTGGAACGCTTGAAGCAGCGAGTATGGGTGTGAAGCTTGAAGAAGGTGATTTGGCCTTGCGTTGTAATTTGCTGACCATCGATAATGAAACGATTAAAAACCATTCGGCAGGACATATCTCCAATGAAGAAGCGCACGAATTGATTGATTTTCTAAACGAAAAGCTGGGAAGTAAGCGAATCATTTTTCACAAGGGCGTGTCGTACCGGCATGTCTTGGTGATTAAAGGTGGTAAAAAGCAAATGGACTGCACGCCGCCGCATGATGTTCCGGGGCAGCCGTTCAAGAAACATTTGATAAAGGCGACTGACGACCAGGCAATGGAAACCGCAGACTTGCTGAATCAGCTCATTGCTCAGTCTATGGAGATTTTACCCAACCATCCAGTAAATCAAAAGCGAAAAGCGATGGGCAAGGAGCTTGCCAACAGTATCTGGCCCTGGTCGCCGGGCTATAAGCCTCAAATGCCAACCTTGAAAGGCTTGTTTGGCATTCAGAAGTCGGCGGTGATTTCAGCGGTTGACCTCATTCAGGGAATTGGAGTGTATGCCGGGATGGAGGTGATTAAAGTTGAAGGAGCCACAGGGTTGCACGATACCAATTATGAAGGTAAAGCCAAGGCAGCGATTGATGCTTTGGCTGATCATGAATTGGTGTACTTGCATATTGAAGCCAGTGATGAAGCCGGACACGAAGGTGATGTGGAGCTGAAAACGAAAACAATTGAATACCTGGATCAACGGGTGGTGAAATATTTGGTGGAAGAAACCGCCAAGATGGACGAATCGGTAGCAATTGCTGTTTTGCCCGATCATCCTACGCCTTGTGCCACAACGGTACACACGAAAGATCCGGTGCCATTTATTATTTACAAGCCAGGTGTTGAGGGAGATGGTGTAGAAGCCTACGATGAGTTTTCCGTAAAAGCGGGAAGCTATGGCCTGCTAAGAGGAAATGAATTTATGAAAGCGCTATTAAGTAAATAGCCGATTGGTTTTCATGTCGGATAGCTTAAAGTCACCTGACGCGTGCAATAACATCAATTATTAAATTAAGAAGATCCAATATTGAATAGGCAATACCTCGTGTGAAAATATTGGAACGCCTAACTCGCAAATCAAAATGAATTATTACAGTACCAATAAATCAGTTTCTGAAGTCTCACTGAAAGAGGCCGTAGTCAAAGGATTGGCCGATGACAAAGGCCTGTTTATGCCCGAGCGCATTGAGTCGTTTCCGAACTCCTTCTTTGAAAATATTCATCAATTATCGTTTCAGGAAATTTCCTTTGAAGTGGCTAAGAAATTCTTTGGTGAAGATATTCCTGAAGCAGACTTGAAAGCTCTGGTTTATGATACCTTGAATTTTGATTGCCCAGTGGTTCATGTCAATGACAACATCTATTCGCTGGAACTTTGGCATGGGCCAACACTTGCTTTTAAAGATGTGGGCGGACGATTTATGGCACGCTTGCTGGCTTATTTCTTAAAAGGCAAACAAGAGAAGGTAAATGTGTTGGTTGCTACTTCGGGCGATACCGGAAGTGCTGTTGCCAACGGTTTTTTAGGAGTACCGGGAATTCACGTTTATGTATTGTATCCCAAAGGCCTGGTGAGCGACATTCAGGAGAAGCAGTTTACGACTTTGGGGCAGAATATTACGGCCCTTGAAGTAGCTGGTAATTTCGACGATTGCCAACGTTTAGTTAAAACGGCTTTTCTGGATGATCAATTGAAAAACAGCCTGACTTTAACTTCCGCGAATTCGATCAACGTGGCTCGTTTCCTTCCGCAGGCGTTTTATTACTTCAATGCCTATGCCCGCATGCGGCAACGAGGAATGACTGAGGATATGGTGGTTTCGGTGCCTAGCGGTAACTTTGGAAACCTGACTGCCGGCTTGTTTGCCAAAAAAATGGGCTTGCCAATCAAACGATTTGTGGCTGCAAACAATGAAAACGATATTGTATATTCTTATTTGAAAAGTGGGAAATACGAGCCACGCGAGTCCATTGCCACCATTGCTAATGCCATGGATGTTGGTGATCCAAGTAATTTCGCCCGGATTCTGGATTTGTATAAGCATTCCCATTCCGACATTAAAGCTGAGATGCATGGCTATCGTTATTCAAATGATCAAATTCGGGAGGTGCTGAGCGAGGTTTATCACAAATATGGTTACCTGACCGATCCGCATGGAGCAACTGGCTACAAAGCTTTGGAGGAAGATTTATTGGATGGCGAACTTGGCGTATTTCTAGAGACTGCTCACCCTGCTAAGTTTACCGAAACGGTTGAACAAATTATTGGCAAAGGAAAAGTTCGCCTGCCCGAAAAGTTGCAGGAATTTATGACGCGGGAAAAACTGTCAGTGCCTATCAGCAAGGACTTTGAAGATTTTCGTGCCTATCTTTTGAATCAATAGGGTTTTATCGAAAGCTCCTTTATTGAAGTGAACAGCTCGTTCGCTTTTGGTCAAAAAACCACAGCCCTCTGCTTTTCAGGTGACCCCGGAAAGCAGAGGGCTGTGGGGTTTCAATCAAAGGTAGCGGGCTGTTTGGTTTTGGTACGTTTGATATTCGCTGCTGAAACTGGATGCCATGAATTTTTCTTCACTTAGAATAATAAAGTGGTGGATGATTAGTGAGAAGAGGCCTAATGCGGCTACCAATAGACTGGGAATAAGCAAAAAACAGGCGGTGAAAAAGAAAAAAAAGCTGGTGTACATGGGGTTCCGGCTGATTCGGTAAATGCCATTGGTTTGCAGCGCATGGTCTTTTGTAGGTAGTCCAACGCGTGTGAAAATGCTCATGGTATAATAGGCCGGAATGAGCAATAAATTACCCGCCAGCAGAAAAATCAAGCTAAGAAGTTGCTGCACTTCTGGAACCTCATGCTGAATGAGCCAGGGGAAATAATCGAAAAAAGTAGCCGATAAACTGGCTGGAAAAAGAATAAACAACAGAACGCCAGCGGTCAGTTTTGCCGGGTAAAAAAGCCAGGCGGTGATGCTGGGTACGCCCATTGCTCCCTGTCCGTTACGAAGAAGCTGGTAGGCCAGTAAGGCTGTTGACAGCAAGGGAAAACCACTTAAAAAGATCAGACCAAGTTGAATTAGCATGATTAAATTTCTCCTTTGTATTGATACCCAATTTCGGTAATAATCTTTTCAATCTCTTTTAAGTCGATTTTGTTGCCTTTAATTTTTACTTCGGAGGTGTTTTTGTCGGCAAAAACCTCATCTACGCCATCCAGTTTCGATAGGTTTTTGCTTACACTAGCTTCGCAGTGCGAGCAAGTCATTCCTTCTACTTTTAATGTTTTCAGATCCATTTGTGTCGATTTCTTTGATTTCTCAAAACGTTCGTAAAAATAACCAAAAATCAGTGATCCAATCAACAAGACCGTAGAGGAAATTTGTAACCACTTGGGAAGCATTTCATGTTCGCCATTGCCGTGAATATGCACCATTTGACTCATGATCAGGTCGGTGGGGATAAGCCAGTTGGTAAGCAGACCAAACAAAACAGCACCACCAATGATCGTTCCCAGGTAAACAAACAAAGACTTACGTCCCATGGTGTTGCCAATGACAGTCATGGTGGCAACATTGGTTGCGGGGCCTGCCATCAGAAAAACCAGTGCCGCTCCTGGCGAAACACCTTTCATCAGCAGTACTGCTGCAATCGGGATAGAGCCTGTGGCACACACATAAAGCGGAATGGATGCGGCCAGAATAATTAGAATTTCCAGGATGCCCCATCCTTGAAAGCGCATGAAGAAGTCATCAGGAAGAACAACGGAAATCAATGCGGCAAGCAGAAAGCCGATGATGAGCCATTTGGCAATGTCCTGAAGCAATTCGATAAAGGCATAGTGCGTGGCTCGCACAAGTGTGTTTCCTTTTGGGACCGGTTTGTCATGGCATCCGCACGAATCATCCTGACAGCTGGCTGCACTGGCCGAACCACCTTTTTTACCCAGTGCTTCCGTGTCTATTTTAAAGCCGGCAAACGGATTTTTAGGAGCGGCGGGTTTTTCCTTCACCAACCAGTTGGTTAAAATTCCTCCCATAATACCGGTTACGAAAGCTACAATTGGGCGTAGAATGGCAAATGGCCATCCCAACATCGAGTAGGTGGCAAAGATGGAATCAACGCCTGTTTGAGGGGTCGAAATTAAGAATGAATTGGTGGCGCCTTTCGAGGCTCCATTTCTGAAGAACGAGATTCCGGTTGGAATCACCCCACACGAGCACAGTGGCATCGGAATGCCCAGAAATGATGCATTTAACGCTGATTTGGTATTGGGTTTGCCCATGTACCGGACGACTTTATCTTCCGGGAAAAATACTTTCAGTAAGCCGGCAAATACCAGCCCCAGGATCAACCAGGGAGCCATTTCGTTCAATAAATAAATTACTTCTGACAGATAGTTAATTATAAAATCTTTCATCACTTTTTTCCTCTCTTTATAAAGAAAAACAAAATTAGAATTGTTTCTGTTCTTAAAGAACTAAATCACTAAAAACTTTAAGGTATCTAGCTATATCGTTATGTTGGAATATCCATTTAATGTTTGGTAAATTATGGTACGAATCTTTAAACCTTCCGGATTCGATTTCAAGGAAATTGATCCGTTTGAGAAGTTTAGGCTGGAGACGGCTGTTCCTCGCCTGTCTAGCCAGGTTGGCGCAAATCATCTGATGTTTGACTTACGACGGTTAAACCCGGGGCATTATTCTTTTCCGTATCACTTTCACCGAAATACGGAAGAAATGTTCGTGATACTGTCGGGTGCGGCAAGCTTGCGAGGCCCCGATGGAATTCAGGGTGTCCGCGCTGGTGAGGTCGTGTTTTTTGGGATGGGCGAAGAAGGGGCTCATCAGTTGTATAATCACGCGGAAGAACCCTGTCTATACCTGGATATTCGGACTTTGCGTGAAATCGATATCACCGAGTATCCTGATTCGGGGAAAATGAATCTCTTTCCGGAAGGGGAGATTTTTGTAAAACCAACGACTGTTGGTTATTTTCAGGGGGAAGAAGAGGTTGAAAAGAAATGGGAGCAGAGCTGATCTTATGTCGACAAGACCTGCTTCCCAATCGGTTCATTAAACTTTTTCAACGTATAATTGCGCTGATTCTGTTCGGATGACGACGATCTCGTCACCCCGGTCAATCATGCCCAAGCCAGAAACAGCATCGTAAATTTTACCATCAATCTTAACTTTTCCCGAAGGACGCAATACGGTGTAAGCTGTTCCTGTCTTTCCAACCAAATTGATGAAACTCGTGTCGACCCCAACAAAACCCTGTTCTTTTTCCTGGGTTGAATGCAGTGACAGGTTCTTAAAGGCTCCTGAGTTGGCGGTAAACAACTTTTTACTAATAAGCAGGCTGAGCAGAAACCCACCAAACAAAGCCACAATAACGGTGGTAAGTGCCGTTAGTATTTTATCGGGATGCACGCCTTCAAAATCGAAGTTGATGTTGTCAATCAAGCTCAGGACCAATCCGGTGAAGCTGAGTGTAATCCCCAGCAGGCCGGCAATTCCAAAGCCCGGAATGACAAATATTTCCAGCGCAATAAGAATAAGTCCGACAATGAAAATCATAATTTCCCAGTTGGCGGCAAGTCCTTCGAGGTAGAGTGGTGCAAAATAGGCAAAAGCTGCGGCAAGTGCGATGATCAGAGGGAAGCCAATGCCCGGGGTTTGCATTTCAAAATAAATGCCACCCAAAATGGCCATAATGAGTAAGCCCGAAACCATGGGATTGACCAGGAAGCCGATGATTTTCTCCATAAAGGTGGGTTGATATTCAACCAGTTCATAATCTGTTACACCTATCATTTCCAATACTTGCGGAACATTGTCGGCAATTCCTTGACAGTAGCCATGTTTCATGGCTTCGTTGGGGGTAAAGGTGAGCACCTTGCCGGTATCGATGATGCCTGGAATGTAAACGCGGTCATCAACCATGGCTTCAGCAATTTGTGGGTCGCGGAACCAGCGAAAGGTGGTGTCCTGTCCGCTAATAATGGTGTCGCCGCCATGAGCTTCAGCCGTAGCCCGCATGGTCGAGCGCATGTACGACTGGTATTTGTCAGGCATTTGTTGCCCTGTTTGGTTGACCACGGTGGCTGCGCCGATAGATGCTCCGCGACGCATGAAAATACTGTCGCAGGCAATGGAAATCAAGGCACCGGCACTGGCGGCATTGTTATCAATAAAGACGTAAACCGGAATGGGGCTGTTGAGTATTTTGGTTCGTATGGAGTCTGCATCCACCACCGTGCCGCCATACGTGTTCATGTGGATCAGAAATAAATCGGCCTCTAAGCTGTCCGCTTCCTGAAATGCCTGCTTGGTTTGGCGCCAGGTTGCCGGCATAATGTTTTGCATGATGTTGAGCTTGTAAACCAACTTTTTTGAATTTATCTGGGTCGAATCTGCTTCCTGTCCCCAGCTCCAGGTCGAAAGTGCGAAAAGCAAAATGAGCGTATAGAATAGGCCTGATCTCATGATTTTAGTTTTTTAGAGCGTGTTTTCAAAGTTAAGTAATTTTCGTTTGTTATGATTGGTTTTGTTTGGTGTTACCCGTGAGCTTGAGCCTCTTTTTATTTTTCTTTGGATGTCTTCAAGTCACCCAGGAAATAAGTTTGGTCGCTTACTTTTGCGGAACCTTGAAGAGCTTGCTGGTGTCGTATCCCCGAGCAGCTGCCTTGTCGACCAGCTGCTGGTAGGTTTTTTCATCGAGCTGCGGGCTGCGGCTTAAGATCCACAAATAGTCAGGCGTAGAGCTTCCAATCAAGGCGTATTGGTAGCTCTCATCCAATTCGAGCACATTGTATTCGGCATAAAAAAACAGGAAAAAAGCTACTTTTAGTTTTCCGGGCTGCTCGGGATTCGGAATTTTAGCTTTGCCGACAGCCTCTTTGTAGGGGCCATCCAGCGTGTTTTGATAACCGGCATTGACGACCTTAAGCTTCCCGTCGTCGCGCAGCGAGTAGGTGGCGGTAACGCCCACCAGGTCTTTTTCAAACGAATGCTGAAAGCGTGCAATTTCGTACCAGGTTCCCAGGTAGCGTTCCAAATCGAGCTGCTGAACCGTTGATTTGTCAATCATGGATTGCTTGGACTGACAGGAGAAAAGTAAAACGACTAAAAGCATAAGGCTGGGTATTTTGGCGTACATGATGTTTATTTTAGGGTTGCTTGAACTGGTATTAAATGTAAGAATTTTTTTTGTTTATTGTTCATCGGGCGATCTCAGCAAAGCCGATGAATTAATTTTGTCAGTTTAATTGGCCGGTATTTGTCCACTCACTTGCCCGACAGCGTTTCCGACTTCGGGTGTATTCGTCAATTATGGGGCCTAAGTCGTCGAAACCGACCGGATTTGACGCGTATGTAAGCTATAAGAGCTTAAAGAACATAAAAATACGCTTACCAAGGGGCGACACGATTTCCCGATTTAAGAACCATTGTCTATTTTTTGTATGCCGGCAAAGGAGTTGAGTATCATAGAATACCTACCGGCATTTTTTTATAAATTTAAACAAGGATGTAATAATTCAGGATTTAAGCCACCAACTAAAAAAAAGCAATATTGAGTAACGATTTTTATAAAACGTCTATTTGGCCTTTTTCGGGAATAATTATCAAGTTGTGCAGAGCGTATACCAACTCACAAGAAGATTTTGAAGATTATTTTCAGGAAGTCTGTTTGCAAATTTGGAGGAGTAAAGAAAACTTTCGAGAGGAATCGGAATGGAGTACCTGGGTTTATCGTATTTCATTAAACGTGTGTTTAACTTTACTGAAGAAGAAGAAAAATAATGGTCAGCAGTTTGTGTCCGATTCCCTGACTGCTGAAGAAACAGAAGATAGTCATGCTTTTAGCGACGAATCGCTGAACCTGCTTTATGATGCTATTCGAAGATTATCAGAAATTGACCGAGCCATTATTACGCTTTATCTGGAAGAAAAATCCTATCAGGAAATCGCTGATATTATAGGAACCAACCCCAATAATATTGGTGTTCGTGTCAAAAGAATTAAAACCCGATTGAAAAAGATATTAGATGGAAAAATCAATTGAAAATATCTGGAAAGAAGGCTTTCTTAAAAGCGATGCCCTCGTGGCCCCCACAATAGACAAGCTATACAAGCAAAAATCGAATCACATCATTGATAAATTTAAAAGGATGTTTAAGGTAAATTTGATTGCAATTGTAGCCTTTTCGTTTGTCTTTTTAGTGGTCTCGTTTTTGGCAGGAATACCCTTAATGGGGGCGATCTTTTTTGTAAGTCTTGCGGTTCTTGTTGTCGTTAATAAGCGCTTATTCGATGATTTAAAGAAAATAGATAAGGGGGGCAGTAGCTATGAATACCTCAAAGCCTTTAACCAATGGATTGAAAAGCAGGTAGCTATTAATAAGAACATGTCAACATTTTTGTACCCGGTTTTTTTTCTGTCATTTATTATCGGTTTTTGGTTTAAAAACACAGACGGTATTCCTTTAGGCGAAAAACTGCTGAAAGAAGTTCTGGTACGTTTTCCTGATGTCCATTTGTTCTATGGAATCCCACTAGTCGGACTGGTTGCTGTTCTTATACTGGTGGGTTTATTGGCTTTTTTTGGGGGCAGGATTTACCTGTGGGATTTGAACCTTATTTATGGCAGGGTATTCAAAAAATTGGAAGAACTCATGGCCGATATCGAAGAATTAAAAAACAGCACGTCCTAAAGCATGGTGTTTAAAAGCGTTTCAACTTTTTTTTTCGAAAAAAGAAGCTTGCATGTAATAAAATTGGCTCTCAGCCACTAACCAGGAAAATATGAACGATTATGACAATACAAGAAGCTTCTAATTTTTTAGAGCGTTTGAAAAACGAAACAACGAAAAAGGATGAAATCAAGCTGTGTGAAAAATTCCTGTACATGCTAAGCCAATTAGAATCCAGAGCATTCTCAAAAGATGAAATTCAATCCATCGAGACGGAGCTCGGGAATTTAAATTTGAAATCAGCTACTGAGAACAGAAAAAAGGACCTAAACAAAGCACTTCGTAAATTTGAAAAATACTTGAGGGATACCTTTTCCCTAACCCCCAAGGGGTATTATACCAATCTGGGTATCGGTCTGGGAACGTCGTTCGGGATTCTTGCTGGAATTGTGTTCTTATCAAGTTTTGAACGGTCTCTGGGCATATCGTTGGGGCTGGTTTTTGGAATGCTAATCGGCTTAATCATCGGGCGTAATATGGATTCGAAGGCTGAGGCCAAAGATCCGGTGCTCTAAATGACACCTTCCCTTACTATTCAAAACCTGCAAGCTTTGCTGGGCTTGTGTTAAAATCGTAATTTGAAGCAACCAATTTTGAATCAAGCCGTGGAATTTGAAGCCGGTCATATTTATCATGTCTTTAATCGTGGAAACAACTCGCAACGCCTGTTTTTTACACGCGGCAACTACCTGTTTTTCATTGAAAAGATCAGGACTTATGTGTTGCCACATGCTGACGTTTTAGCCTGGTGTTTGATGCCAACCCATTTTCATTTGATGGTGCATGTGAATGATTTGCATATGGAGCATATTGATCAGGTGACTCCAAGTCACCTGATCAATAGAATGACACTTACAATTCGGTTTCACTAAGGACTTCCTGGTTGTCTTTATCTTTGGGCTTGCCCGTTGGTGTGTCGTAAATAATGTAGTCGTTGTATTTGGCTTCGTTGGTATCTTCCCAAATTTGTTTGCCGGTATTGCAGTATTTTGCCAGCAGAGCATAAATTTCGTTGGCTCTTTCCACGCGGTTTTCGGTAGCAATGTCGCGGTCGGCAATGGCGTCTTCCTGGCTGCTTAGTGCCTGTTCGTAGGTGTCCACTCGGGAATTCAGTTCAGCCAAAATTTCCGGTGTCAGTCCTTCGCTTTCCAGCTGGGGCAACATGGTGCCGGCCACCCGATGTACCCGCCGGGCCACATAGCTCAGCTTGCCGCCGTCCAGATCGCTGACGCCCGAAACGCCAAACTTCCGGTAGTTACCCGATTGCGCGCCAAACTTGTTTTCCACACGCTGCATAATTTCCGCAATGGCATCGCGCAGCTGGATGGCCGCCTCGTCTTTTTCCTGGGTGGCACTTACCTGCACGCCTACCAGCTCATCGTCGGTCGGAATGTTGGCAAAGTCAGTCAGCATCGCTTTCAGGGCGTTCAGCTTCTCTTCGGTCACCCCGTACTTGATAAACTCGAGCAAATCGCGCATCATGAAACCGATTTTGGTCATGGCAAAGGTGTAAAGAGCAGAGAGTGCAATGTTGAAGTTTACGGTAACAGTCTTTTTTCTCATTTTTCTAAATTTTAGGTTTATAATTCGCTGGTCCGTGCGAACCGCTTTTTTCTGATCAAGTTTATCGGTGGGGTGTCAGTCAGTTGTGGCAGATTCCGATCCGCGAATGGGTTCCTGTATCATTTGTTGTGTTCCTTGAATGCTATCCCGGAAGCGTTGAACGTACCTGTGAATCCGATTGAAGGCCGTAGTTTTTAGTTGAAATACTGGGCCGACAGGTTCAAACACGTAACGGAGTCGTTGAAACACGCTGCCGGGCAGTTCAAGCACTTAGCGGATTTGTTGAAACATGCTGCCGCGCTGTTGAAATTCGTAATCGACAGCTTGAAACACAAACTCGAGCACTTGAAACATTCGGCGGAGTGCTTGAAACACATTTCCGGGCCGTTGAAACGCTCTATTTTTGCTCGGCTGAGCATTTCGGGTTATTTTTTGGATGTCCGGACTGCTTTTGGGAGTCTTCCAAGGACTTTTTCCAGTGGACAAACGGTTCGGACAGGCGTACCAAGCGCTTTTTAGCGTATTTCAATGAAAAGGCAAATCCGTTAAAGGAGTCTGTTTTATTATCAAAGAACTTTTTCAGCCGATTCAATTGCGTCCGGAGCTCTTTTTAGCCCTCCGATGGATTTTCAAACATCGGGTTATTGCATTTTTACAGATCGTTGCTGCTTTCGAGGTGCCCCGGAGGGGGAGCTTTTGGACGAGCCCAATCGGTTGACTAAAATTAAACATTATTGATAAAAAAGGGAATGGTGATATGCAATTAGGTTCAAAATAAATTTATGTTTCTCAGCATGATTTTGTTCAGCTGGCTGGAAAGATGCCACTGAAAAAGAAGGTACTAACCTATTTTGCTGTGCTGTTGTTAAGCCTGTGGAGTAGCCCTGGTAGCTCTCAAAGTATAAAATAATAAATAGATGAACTGTTTACTAGCAAAAACTAGTATCTTGAGGGCTACAAAAATAAAAGCCTTGGTAGCGAGGAAGCTTAGTGAGTGGAGTGGAGGCTTGGATCATGGTATTGTTATAAATGGCTACCACGCGATGCAATCTTCACGACAGCGTGGGGCAATTAAGAACTGAGCTGCAATGAAAAAAGTAAAGATTATTCTATTATTCGCGCTGGCACTAACAGCATTTTCTTGTCAAAACAAAGTTGGATTAGAAACGGATAATTTATTGACTGAAACGTTTAATGAAAATGAGATTAAAGGTTTAGAATTAATGGTTGAATATGTTGACAAAATGGTTTTGGAAAAAACAAATGAAACAAACATAAACAATGCGTACCATTTATTTTTTGAGAAAATGTCTAACGTGATAAAAGACAGTTCTAAATTTTTAATTCCGTTTAGAGCAAACGCAAAGTATGAATATTTGGAGAAAATGGATACTACTGTTTTTAATGCCATTTGGCACATGAGCACTCACACAAGAATGGTAAGATACCAAGATACGATTTATAGAGACCTTGAAAATTTTAAAAATCTTAAATTGAAACCTGTTGGGGATTATATGAATTATTTGGAGAAACTTGGAGAAAATGATGACTTCTTTAAGTCACTTCATGAAAATATAAATATCTCGGGAGATTTGCCTACTGGAACAGCGGTTTATTTCCCCAGAAATCATGATAAATTTGACTTCAATATTCCTAAAAACAGATTGTGGGCTGCGATTTATATTTTAAGAATTGAAGAGCCATTTGAAATGAAAATGAAAAGATATCTGAATAGATAAAATTCAACCTCCGCTGGCGCGGATTTGTAATCCGTGCCTTGGTTGGAATTTCTAAATAAAAACTTAAAAAATTAACTTATGACTATTATGCCTTTCATTCCGATTATCGTTTCTGCGATTGTTTATCTGTCCCTAATTGTTGGAATACTTTATTTGATTTACCGCTGGGTGAGTAAGTTTATCGCCTTAAGAGAAGAGCAAAATGACTTGTTGCGGGAAATTATCGATAAATTGGAATCGAAATAAACAAGCAGCCCCTGCTTCCGTACGATTCTATCGTGTGGTTTAATGATCTCTCTGCTGGCGCAGATTTAAGGTTGTAATCCGTGCCCTGGTTGCAAGGCCAGAGAAATAGTAACCGCTAAAACAAATCATCAATAACAATTCTAAACAGGAAATAAATGAGTTGGAAATACACGTTTCTTACTTTTATTTATTGGCATTTAAAAATTACGCCAACCATTCTTTTCCAGATACTGTACTAACTTTTCAGGATAATCAGTTTGGATAATATTGGCTCCTTTTTGAATTACCCAGCCCCAGTTTTCATCCGGATTTTCCAGCGCTTTCGCATCGGTATGCCCGGTGCAAAGACTGGCCCAAAGTGTATTGACCCATACACGTGCTCCATTGGTTTTAATAAAATCCGATTCGGCCATGACTAAATCATTTTTTCTCAGGATGAACTCAAATCCAACCGGATCGTATGCCTCCAG
Organism: Sunxiuqinia sp. sy24; assembly: GCF_052677165.1. Classification (NCBI taxonomy): domain Bacteria; kingdom Pseudomonadati; phylum Bacteroidota; class Bacteroidia; order Marinilabiliales; family Prolixibacteraceae; genus Sunxiuqinia; species Sunxiuqinia sp. sy24. Next base: position 34,083 of record NZ_JBQYLH010000025.1, on the reverse strand, counting down.
GTGTTCTCTGATTTTTGTGGCAACATTTTCCTGTGAACTGGATAAAATTGGCATGTAAAAAATCGGTTTATTGGCAAACGACAAGTCCGCGATCACCTGCGAAGCATCTTTCCCCCCTTTAAGAATTATGTGGTCGGTGGTTCCTGTTTTTTGCAGTATTGGCCAGATCTCGTTCATCAATCCATAGGCTTTATCCAGGTTAAGCATTACTTTTCCTTTTGCTGTCAGCAAAGCTTCTTCAAGGGTGGGGATTTTATACTGGGTGAGCGCCGCATCCGCGCCGCCCTGATTATTTTTTAAATAAAATTCTTGCAATTGCTGAAGCGAATAATCCGAAACTTTGCCTTTGCCGTTAGTCGTTCTGTCGATGCTTGCATCGTGCATCAAAACCAGCTGATTGTCTTTCGTTTTCCGAACGTCCACCTCCACAATATCTACTCCCATGGCAATGCAGTTTTTGATACCTTGCAGGGAATTTTCAGGCGCATGGTGCCAATCTCCACGATGAGCTGCTACCAGTACATTTTTACTTTCTGAATTATTTAATTCCTCAATTATGCTTGTGATGTGGGCCGGTTTTTCCTGAACACAACTTAATATGAAAAACAGGATAGCGAAACTCAATAATGCTTTTCTCATGCTAAGATTTTATCTTTTAAGTTGATTATTGTTGAGAGGAATAGCTGCCAGTTGAGCGATGTTCATTCTTGCTTGTACAGGCTATTCTCTCGTAGTCGTTTTTTTCGAACAGTATCGTGTTCAATAAAATTGAACCGGCTGACTATTCCACGGTTAAAATCCCTCTTAAGCGAATATCTTTTGAAGAAGCACCAATCATAATACGGAAATCGCCGGATTCAACGACTCGTTTCATGTGCTGATCTAACATGCTTAATTCCTTCGGACCCAATTGAAAATGGATTAACTTTTCTTCGCCGGGTTTCAGGCTGATGCGTTGAAATCCTTTTAGTTCCGTTACCGGGCGTGCTACTGAGGCCAGTACATCGCGAATATATAATTGGATCACTTCATCTCCCTCTTGCTTACTATTATTTTTTACGGTGCAGGAAACTTCAACCGTTTCGTTATTGCGGATCGTTTTCTTACTAAATTTTAGCTTGCTGTATGTAAACGAAGAATAGCTTAGTCCATAACCAAATGGGAACAGTGGTTGTCCGGTTAAATTGTAGTAATCGTCACCGCGGCCGGTAGGTTTGTGGTTATAATACAAAGGACATTGTGCTTCGTGAACGGGAAAGGTAACAGGTAACCTTCCTGCCGGATTTTCATCGCCAAACAGTACATCGGCCAGCGCATTTCCTCCATTTTCGCCGGGATACCAGGCCATCAGAATTCCATTTGCCTGATCTATCCAGTTGTTCATGGTAATCGCACTTCCGCCCACCAGAACGACTACCGTTGGTTTTCCTGTTGCAGCAACTGCATTTATTAATTCTTCCTGGTGACCGGGAAGAGCAAGAAAGGCGCGGTCTTGAAATTCACCTTCATGAATCCCGGCAACCACAACTGCTACATCGCTGGATTCTGCTGCTTCAACGGCATCGGCAATTTGTTTTTCCCACGGATCTTCAACAGTGGTATTCCAAACCAGCTTTAATTTTACATTGCCGGTTGATTCGAAAAATTCAATTTTTAGATCGTATTCCTTTCCGGCTGTGAAATTGAAATCTTTAAGAATGGTTTGGTATGACTTTTTTTGCCAGTTGTCAATCAGTAGCTTTCCATCGAGCCACAACCGATACCCATCATTGCCTTCCAGTCCAATTTTAAAAGTTCCTGTTTTTGGGGCTTTTAAACGTCCAGTCCACCGTACTGAGTACCAGTCGTAAGCTAAATCAGGATGTGGTGAGAAAAGAGTCCAGCCAAATTGTATTTGATTGTCAATTCTGTTTACTTGCGGTTTTCCTTCAAGTTTTATATTGCTGAAATATTCTCCTTTTAGGCCCTTTCCAGTTTGTCCTTCATTTGTAGTTGATAAATATTCAGATGCAATGGTTTCATAGTCTGTTGAATGCAGAGAAACACCTTCTGAAAACGTAACTTTTTCTTTGCCAATCTTGTTGCGTATTCCATCCAGCATACTTACAATATTATTTCCCGGACCACTGTAACCTCCTAAACGTCCGGCTTTAGCATCGTACCCGATTAGGGCGATGGTTTTGTTTTTGTTTAAGGGAAGTATGTTTTGTTCATTTTTCAGTAATACCATTGATTTGGCAGCTACTTCCCGTGTTAGTTCTCGGTGTTGTTTACGGTTGTTCCAGTAGGCGGCTTGTTCCGGATCAACATATGGATTTTCGAATAACCCGAGTTCGAACTTAGCCCGCAATACTCTGCGAACTGCTTCATCAATTGCTTTTTCATCGATCATGCCTTTTTCGTAAGCCTCCCAAAATAAAGGATAGTGGTTATAAGCAGTTTGAAAGATCACATCCAAACCTCCCTCTACCGCATCTTCAGTAGCCTCAGCATAGTTTTTGGCGGTAAAGTGTAATACATTGGCACCGCCTGTAGCACCCGCATCGGAAATGGTGAATCCCTTAAATCCCCATTCCTCTTTAAGTTTATTGTTTAATAGCCAGTTGTTGGATGTACATGGTGTTCCGTCGAGCGAGTTGTAAGAGGTCATTACTGAGCGGGCTCCGGTTTCTGTAAATACTGCTTTAAAGGCCGGAAAGAAAACTTCTTCCAACAGTCTTTCGTTGTAATGAATCGGGTAGCTGTCGCGGCCACCTGCACCAACATTTGCCACAAAATGTTTGGGAGTGGTGATAACTCCGTTTCTTTCAAACTGACCAATAAAGGCTTTGGCCATTTGAGTGGTTAAAAAGGGATCTTCTCCGTATGTTTCTTCTGTGCGTCCCCAGCGAACGTCTCGTGCAATGTTTAATACAGGTGACAATATTTGCCGAATACCTCTCGATTTGGTTTCCATGGCGATTGCTTTGGCCGCTTGTCCAATAAGGGTCGTATCCCAGGTTGCAGCCAGGGCTATGGATTGAGGAAAGGCTGTGGCTCCATCTCGAACTAATCCGTGCAAAGCTTCATCGAAAGGAATAATCGGAATACCCAGGGGCGTTTCTTCAATAAAATACTTTTGAATTGAATTGATACGTTCGGCTACTTCGCGTGCCGTGCCAGAAGGGCCGTATTCCAGTAGCTGTGCAGCAGCATTAGCCTGTTTCCCTTTGGCAGCAACCTGAAATCCGAAGATTCCATTTTCATATTTTTCTTTTCCATCGCTTAAATCACCGGGGATCATAAACATCTGCCAAAACTTATTTTCCAGGCTCATTCTGCCCAGCAGATCATTGACACGTTGTTCTATCGGCAATTGCGGATTTTTGTATGGGTATACTTCCTGTGAATTTGCTTGAAACGTTGTGACCCCTAAAATGGTCAGAAATAAGATGTAGATTTTACTCACAATAAAGATTTTTATAGTACGCTGTTTTGTTCTGTTCTGCTCACAAAAATACAAATATTATTGGAAGGAACATTTCTTATACTAGCGACTTTATTCGTTTGACTTTGTGAGTGAGTGAGTGAGTGAGTGAGTGAGTGAGTGAGGCTTATTTGTTGTTGCGTGATGAATATAGGGGCTGCCCCAAAAGAAGAATGAAAATAATGAAGTACTTACAATTTGAACGTTATTCAATCTAACAGACGCCTAATTCCTCCCCGGTGGAGCTTGGGTGGGGGCATATACTTATTCAATTGAAAGTGCTAAGTCCTAATCGTTTTACTTATGGGACAGCCCACACCTTGTTTTCCAACAAAGTTTGCAAGCTTGTTTGGATTTGTAATTCGTGCCCCGCTTGAATGGATGCTCAAGAGTTTAAGCTGACATACTATTTTGTTCGAAAATAATGGATGAAGCCGTAAAATAGGTGATCTTTGTTATTCGTATATAAACCTAAAAATAATACCATGATTGCCCGATTCCAGAACTTTCTCTTACTTGCCCTGTTTGTCTTTGTTGTTTCCTGCACCGGAAAAAAGCAGCAGCCCTTTTCGTTTGTTCAGCTATCCGACACCCAGCTGGGATTTTACGCGGAGGGGTATGAACAGGATGTGAAAAAATTTGAACAGGCGGTCAGGCAAATCAATGCGCTTAAGCCTGACTTTGTAGTGATATGCGGCGACCTGGTCAATATGGCCAACGACAGTTCTTTTTCCGATTTTAAAGAAGTTATGGGTGGCTTTACAATGCCCTGCTATGTGGCTCCCGGAAACCATGACGTGGGAAACACGCCCACCAGCGCAAGCCTGAGTTATTACCGGGAAACGATTGGAAACGATTATTTCGAATTTGAGAACAAAGGTTATTCATTTATTGTCACCAATTCGCAATTGTGGAAAGCAAATGTGGAAGATGAATCCGACAAGCATGACCTTTGGTTTAAAGAAACGATGAAAAGCCAAGGCCTTAAAAAGCAAGCGGTGGTGGTTATCGGGCATTATCCGTTATACACCAAAACGCCCGAGGAAGAAGAGGCTTATTTTAATTTTCCACTGGAGAAAAGGCAGGAGTTGCTGGCCTTGTTTCAGCAAAACAACGTTCGTGCTTACTTGTCGGGACACACCCACCAGTTAACCATTAATCACTACGAAAACATTCAATTGGTTAGTGGTGAAACAACCAGTATCAATTTTGATAAAAGGCCTTTCGGATTCAGGCTTTGGCAGGCTACACCCGATACCTTAACACAACGTTTTGTGGCCTTGCAAGCTGAACTTGCGCAATAAGACAGGCCGGTTCCGCCAATAAAGCTGGCACCAATAGCCCCGCTATCGAATGATTTTGATCGCGTGGTGTACTGATCCATTTAGGTTCAAAACGAAACAACATGAACCTCCGGTGTGGAGATTCATGTTGTTAACTTAAATGTGAACATTCAAATTTGAAGCGATAAGGCTTACTTGTCAAATTCAGCAAGTAGTTCAGCATATCCTTCAAGGTCATTGTGTTTTTTTGCGATTTCTTTTAACGTGTCAATGTTTGTTTTTTCTTTAACAATTTGCCAGTCTTCAATTGCACCATCAAGATCATCCAGGGCAAACTTAGCATAGCCACGCAAAACCAAAAGGTTGGCGTCGTGAGGAAGATATCGGATTCCTTTGTCGAAATTAGCCAATGCTCTGCGTGGGTGATGGTTGATGTACAATAGCTTACTTCCTTTTTTAAAGTGTTTTGTTGCCTGTTCTTTAAAATCAGTCAGATAACCTGATCCATTGTCAATTTTAATTCTGCAAGCAACAGAAATTTCGCGCTGCATATCAACGTAGCCATCGTTGTTTGATCCAGGAATCCACATGCCGTTTGTTAATTTCAATACGCGAATAAGCTCATCATCAACGTCTGCAGATACACTGTTGATAACCCGAAAGTTACTTAGAGTTCCGTCGGTGGTTACGGTAAATTCAATGACTTCAGTTCCTTCGTAGCTGCTTTTAACAGCCGTTTCCGGATAAATCATATTCTCGGCAACAAAATCATTCAGACTAACTTCTTTGTCAGCCAGATTTACCGGTGTTGCTTTAAACAGTGGTGGCCTTACCTCAATTTCACTTTCCATTTTGTGATACTGAGCTGATGCTCCCAGCGAGAGCACCATAATTAGTACGAATAAAATACTTGTTCTCATGGCTTTTAGTTTTGCGTTAATACAGGGGGTGTTTGCTTTCTTTTTACAATTTGAATGTTCAGGAATTAATCTGATACAAAGTTAATTGGGGTGAAAGTCCAAAGCATAGTAAGCATGTTCTGATTAACTTAAAATAAAGCCAAGGGCTATAATTATAGCCAGTTCAGTTTAGTTTATGTTGAAATTCTCTTTTTGCGGGGATTTATAACGGAAACGAGGTATTGTTGACTGTGACTAAGAGGATTAAGAAACCCGCAGGTGAAAGTTTTGATCAGTCGGGAAAGGCTTTCAGGCAGGAGGGCTTTCCATTAACAGGGATGTTAGCTGGTAGCTAAAGCAAATTATTGCTGAACAATTCCTTTTTCGCGTAAAAGATCTCCGGCGCGTTCGTGTTCCTGCAGGTAGCTGGCTTCCATGTCGGCCAGTATCTGGCGAAATTCGGGTTCCTGCCGAAGGTTATCAAGCAGGGGCCAGTACTTCATGCTGACTACAAACAAGCGGGAACATGGTTTTTGATGGTCTCTTACCTGGCGTAAATATTCCAGGGCTTTTTCCGTGTTGCCCATGGCCGAATACACGCAGGCTAAAGCGGCGTGGGAGAAATAGATCTGTGCAAAAAAGTTGTTTAGTTTTATTTCATCCTGGCAGATTTTCAAGGCCTTTTGATAGCCTTCCTGCGCTTCTTTATGCATACCGTTTTTTTCGTAAACAAAAGGCAGGATCATGGCACTTTCGCTATTGATGTATTTCCCCCCGTATTTTAACAGATACTTGTAGGCCGCAGGATAGTCGCGAAGCCAAACGGAGTTGATCATCATGTAATACAGGTTATCGGTATGGGTTGAATCTTTTTCATAGATGCGCAGGCAGTAGTTCATAGCTGGTTCAAAATTCCCCGACATGGTCTCAATTTCGTTCATCGCTTTGAAGTATCTGATCGAGTCGTTGTAAAGATGAAGCATTTGCCGGGCATAGTTTCTTGCCACTTCGGGGTAACCTACGTAGGTTAAGATCCAGCCAACTTGCACCAATATTAACGGTCGCATGGCCATTTTGTCCGGCATCACTTCATTGTAGCCCAAAAAACTCTTGAGGGCATTGTAGTTATCTCCGGTGCTCAGGAAGTGCGAGAAGGCGAACTCGTAATATTCGCTTAGGTTTTCTTCGTTTATGGGTAGTTCCTGAAATAACTCGTTAGCTTTTTCAGGCATTCCCTTCAGCAAATAATACCGACCCTCCAAAGCCAGGGCATTCCAGTTCTTGTCGTCGTATTTCAGAGCCTTATTTATCATTATCAAGCCCGAGTCAAGGTATTGATCTTTTAAATAGATGTTGCCCCAATAGGCAATATTTCGGATATAAAAATCACCAAGTTGTGCCCATGCATCGGCAAAGGTTGAGTCCAGTTGAACAGCCTGCTGAAATAACTGTTTGGCTTTTAGGCGTTCTTGCCAGGATTGTTGCAGCGGCTGTAACTCAAAAAGTCGTTTATAGTCCAGGCCCCGCAAGTATAAATTATAGGCCGTGGGGTTGACTGTTGGGATTTTACGGATCTGTTTTTTCTCATCTTTGGTGATTACGGCATCCAGTTCATTAGCAACCAGCAAAGCCAGTTCGCTTTGAACCTGGAAAATGTTATTCATGGTTACCTCCCGTTCAAAAGGCTTTGACCAGAGGTGCCTGTCGGTGCGGGTTTCAATTAATTGAAGCCGGATTCGAATGGTGTTTTTGATGGTCTGTGCGCTACCTTCCAGAATGTAATTTACTTTGAGTTCTTTCCCGATTTCCCGACTGCTTTTGGGCGAGTTCCGATAATGTTCAGCCGAGGTTCTTGAAACCACGCGCAAATCGCTGATTAAACAAAGCTTGTTTAGAATTTCTTCCATCAATCCTTCCACAATGTAGCTATAACCCGCTTCGGGACTGTCGTCGATAAATGGCAGCACAACAATCGATTTTTCGATGTTTTGCTTTTGAACCAACAAGGGCATTACGACCAGACCTCCCAGAATTGCGAGGAGAAGGATGCCTACTGTTGAAACTATTCGCTTACGATTCCGGCTGGCCCAAGTGCCAGTGTTCGGCACCTTATCCAGGGTGGCAAAAGGGGTAGGGGCAATTGTTTCTTGAAGTTCTGTTTCACCCGGAGAGAACCCGTAATAGTCGTGAAAACACTTGATAAAATAGTTTGGGCTGCTAAAACCAACTTCGTAAGCTGTTTCGGAAACATTAAGTTCTCCATTTTTCAAATATTTGAGCGCTTTTCGAAGCCTTATTTCCCGGATAAAACAGCTAACCGATTTGTGAGTGATCGAATGCACTTTCAGATAGAGGTTTGAGCGGCTCATGCCCATTGCTTTTGCCAACTCGGATACCCCAAAATGTTCATCTTTCAGTTTTTGCTCGATTGTTTCGGTTAAACTGTTTATGAATGACGAATCGGATGTATACCTCTTGCTCATGGTTGTTGAGCTTGTTAGTTGATTTCTTGTTTTTTAGGGGACTTGCCATTGAAAAAACAATCTTTGAATTTTACGGATTTGCCTGCAATTGGTTGGGCAAAAAAAGCAATGTTTTATACCTTCCGACACCTCGTCAGCGCTCTTGCTTTTCGTCGCTCTCGTGTTAACGGCTACAAGAGAGCAACTGACAGGCATTTGCAGCTGCAGGTGTTCAATCAATGAGATTTGTTAACGTTTTTTGGCTCACTGTTTTGTCCATTAAAGGGAAGTCGAATACATGTTTTCGCTATTCTTAACGGTTAGCCTAAAGCGGCTCCAATCAGAATTCTTTTCTTATTTGGGTATGCGGTTTATTAGGGAGGCAACAGCTCTTAGGCTTTATGGAGGGAAATAAAAAAGAAGCTGTTTAAAACAACATGATGTGAGTTATGCGAGATGAAACCGGGTTTGATTTTAAAATCATTCCGAGGTTTAGTTACATCGCATTACTCACATCATTGGTTGTTACTCCTTATGCAAATGATCCATTAGGGGTGGGGTGGAGCTTATTCCACGATAATTTCATCAATGAAAATAAAAACGCCCTGGTTTTTCACCCTTTGGTAAGGAGCTTTAACCCGAATATATTGACAGTCGGTTGGGGCAAAGTTCAGTACAAAGGTTTCTGTTTTAATATCGGGAGTTTTCGGAATAGTTGCTCCTCGGTTATTCTCCCAGGTTTTTAGCGTTTTGAAGTTTTTTCCATCGCTTGATACGGCTACTTCCATTCCTGCCGGGAAATAGATGCCCGCTCCGGTTTCTTCAATGCAGCTCATGGCAACTTTCGAAATGGTAAGGGCTTCTTTCAGGTTAATGGTTGCCGAAAAATCACGGCTTAAAATACCCAGCCATTTGCCATTACCCCATTTATCACCGCCAAAGTCGGCATCCACCAGCGTGTAACCTCCCTGTGCTTTGTAATTGCCATAGGGTTCAGAATCCAGCGTGACTTCGGCACCGCATGCCTTGTGCAAAATAGCGTCCTTGGTTTCTGTGCTTACCATTTTGTTGCCATCTTTTATGGCAATGGCTTTTGTGGGAGTTGATTTGTCAAGCGTGAATGGCTGCGTGTAGTGTATTGCCGTTTGTTGATTTGGTTCAGAGCCATCAAGCGTGTAATAAATATCCGCATGGAGCTCAGTCTCCAGTTCAACGTTTAGCTTTTTGGATTCTTTATCTAACTGAAATTTAATTTCGGGACGGTAGGCGCTGGGCGCATAGTTTACATCCATGGCGCTGTAGCGTTCAATCATCCGGTTCATTTTGTGCTGAAAATGTGTCCAGTCTTTCTTGTCCGGAGCTTGCCAGGCAATTTCCGATAAGGCGGCAATACGTGGGAAAAGCATATATTCCACCTGGTTTTCATCTGGCATGTATTCGGTCCAGAGATTGGCCTGAACGCCTAATATCCGGGCCCGGGTTTCGGCATCAGCTTCCGCAGGGATCGGTTCGTAGTTATACACTTTCTTTAGCGGCGCATAACCCCCAAATGCTTTGGGCTCGTTTTTGCTTAAGCTTTGGTAATGATCAAAATATAAGTGAGAACCGGTTGTGAGTACCATGGGGTGCCCTTTTTCTAAGCTGGCAGTAACACCGGCTTCTCCTCCCCAGTACATAATGGTGGCCGATGGCGATAATTCCCCTTCCAGAATTTCATGCCAGCCAATCAATTTCCGGCCTTTCGATTTGAGGTATTCATCAAAGTGGTTGACAAAATGACTTTGAAGTTCGTGAGGCGTGTAGCCGTTTTTCTTCATCGTGGCCTGACATTGGGCACAGGCTTTCCAGTTGCTTTTGCCAACCTCGTCGCCTCCAATATGGATGTATTCTGAAGGGAATAATTCGAGCACTTCATCCAGGACATCTTCCAGCAGTTGGTAACTATCCTGATTGCTGGCACAGTAAACGCCAATGTTTTTAAGGCTTTTGCCGTGTTTGTCCTTGCAAAGTAAATCGGGGTAGCATTGCATAACAACTTCCGAGTGGCCGGGCAACTCGATCTCGGGCAATACGGTAATCTGTCTTTCTTTGGCGTAGGCTACAAGCTCTTTAATTTCTTCTTGCGTATAGTAGCCGCCGTATTTGGGCCTTGAATCTCCGGCTTTCCAAACTTCATAGTCTTGCCAGGGTTTTTTACCCTCTTTTACAACCCGCCAGGCGCCGATATCGGTTAGTTCCGGATGCGATTTTATTTCAATTCGCCAGCCAATGCCGTCAACCAAATGCCAGTGAAATACATTCAATTTATGCATGGCCAGGTAATCGACGTACTCTTTTACAAAATCCAGAGGCATAAAATGCCGGGAAACATCAAGGTGTACACCACGCCAGCCAAAGCGAGGACTGTCGATGATGTTGGCAGCAGGCACAGCCAATTGTTGAAGTGGCTGTGCCTCCAGTTCTTCCGGAAGCAGTTGGCGTAGGGTTTGCACAGCATAAAATAATCCCTGAGGACCGGCCGAGCGGATTCCAATTTTATTTTTAGCGATTTGAAGCTGGTAGCCTTCCTGGCTTAATGAGTCGAGTCCGGCGTCGTACTCAAAAACAACGGCTGATTTTGGTTGGCTGTTTTCGTCCCAAACAACCGCTAATTGTTTATGAAGAATTTCCTGCAATAGGCTTGCCGCAGGCAGCATGGTCGAGTCGTTGATAACGATGGATGTTTTCTCCTTGAAAACAAAAGCTGGCTGATCCTCAGCTTGTATCGATAGCGGCTCAGGAATAACTTGAATTGGCTGAGTTTCTATCTCTTTTTGGCAACTATACAGAAGAAGTATAATTGCAACGAAAACAAAAGGTTTTGTAGTAATCATAGTCGTATCTTATCGCGTGAATTTATAGATTGAAGTTCTTTTGGCACAAAAGAATGGAATTTATTCCAAATTAGGAAACTTAAGAAATGTGCTTGTTTTTGAACCTTGCCGACAAGCGCTACAAAAGTTGAATAAGTGATTCGTGTCCGGTAAAAATAAACAAACCGGGCTAGCGCTTCGGAAAGTCATTGCAGGCTTGTTGGTCAACGCTCGCAAGTTGTCCCATTAGGGTGCATCGGGTTTGCTGCCAGGCGTGTGAAAATCTGTGTGTCCGGCTACTACTCTAATGAACTCCAAGTCATCCGAGCAGTAAGACCCACCGCCTGCCAATCGGTCTTAGCCCGCTATTTTTTTGGTTTGTTAGCAAAATGTTTCGAATCCTTTTCCAATGGTTTTTGGTGAAAAGTCACTCAAAATATTTGCTACCTTTGTAGCTCGAAAAATTATAATCATGGAACTGAATTTATTGACTGCAATTACACCTATTGATGGTAGGTACCGATCGAAAGTAGAGAACCTGCAAAACTATTTTTCCGAGTATGCCCTGATCAAATATCGGGTACTGGTTGAAGTGGAGTATTTTATTGCCTTGTGCGAGTTGCCACTGCCACAGTTGGCTGACTTTGACCACCAACTGTTTGGAAAGTTAAGGCAAATTGCCGCCGATTTTTCGGTTGAAGATGCCCAACGGGTTAAAGATATTGAAAAGGTGACCAACCATGATGTAAAAGCAGTTGAGTATTTTCTGAAAGAAGAATTTGATAAACTGGGCATTCAGGCTTTTAAAGAGTTTATTCACTTTGGCTTGACCTCTCAGGACATTAATAACACGGCCGTTCCAAAGTCGATTCAGGATGCATTGGATAACGAATATTATCCGGCAATCAATGATTTGGTTGCTACACTGGATGAGCAGGCTGATGAGTGGAAAGACGTTTCGATGTTGGCAAAAACACACGGACAGCCGGCTTCGCCAACCAATTTGGGTAAAGAAATTCGTGTTTTCTCTGAGCGTATAAAGATTCAGTTGGAACAGTTGAAAGCGGTGAGCTGCGATGCTAAGTTCGGAGGAGCAACCGGTAATTTTAACGCCCACCAGATTGCTTATCCTGAAATTAGCTGGAAAGCTTTTGGAAATCATTTCCTGAAAAAATACCTCGGACTGGAGCGCGCGCAATACACCACGCAAATTGCGAATTACGATAATCATGCCGCTATTTTCGACGCGTTGAAACGCATCAACTCCATTGTCCTGGATTTGGATCGCGACCTGTGGACGTACATTTCCATGGAATATTTTAAGCAAAAAATTAAAGAAGGTGAAGTCGGTTCTTCGGCCATGCCCCATAAAGTGAATCCAATTGATTTCGAAAATTCGGAAGGAAACATCGGAATTGCCAACGCTTTGTTAGAACATTTAGCGGTGAAATTGCCTGTTTCACGTTTGCAGCGCGATTTAACAGACTCTACGGTTTTACGTACCATTGGCATGCCTTTGGGACACACCTTGATTGCAGTTAGCTCAACCTTGAAAGGTTTAGGTAAGTTGTTGCTCAACGAAGAGGCGATTGATGCTGATTTGGAAAAAAACTGGGCGGTAGTAGCCGAAGCTATTCAGACGATTTTACGTCGCGAAGCTTATCCAAATCCGTATGAAGCTTTACGCAACCTGACTCGTACTAACAAGAAAATGAGTCAGGAAGTTATTCACGAGTTTATTGATACGTTGGAAATCAGTGATGAACTGAAAGCTGAACTCAAAACAATTACACCTCATAATTACACCGGAATTTTTTAGTTAATTCCGGTAAATCCAAATGATCTTATAACATGAAAGACCTTTACGGCCTGCTCAAACGGTTTGTTCCGCCTTATAAAGGAAAGGTGCTTCTGAATATCCTGTTTAACTTTTTAGGCGCCTTATTTGGTGCCTTTTCATTTGCTATGCTTATTCCAGCACTCGGAATCCTGTTTCGGACACAGGAACTAGTGACTGAAAAGCCAGTGTTGGATTCCTTCAGCCTCGATGGAGCACTGGATTTGTTCAACTATTTCATCAGCCGGGTGGTTATTTCATCGGGCAATGAGCGTGCACTGATTTATATTGGGATCTTCATTATTATTATGGTGCTGTTGAAAGTAGGCTTTACCTATTTGGCCAGCTTTGTCATGGTTTACTTGCGAAATGGCGTGGTGCGCGATATTCGGTCGCAGATGTACCAGAAAATCTTACAGCTACCACTGGGCTTTTTCTCTGATGAACGCAAAGGGGATATTATTGCCCGCATGACAGGCGATGTGCAGGAAGTTGAGAATTCAGTCATGAATTCTCTTGAAATGTTGTTTAAGAATCCCGCCATCATTATAATTTCCTTGTTGGCCATGGTGTACATGAGCTGGTCTCTTACGCTTTTTGTATTTGTTTTGCTTCCCATTGCTGGCTATATCATTGGTCGCGTGGGCAAAAGCCTGAAAAAAACAAGTATGAAAGGGCAAGATAAAATGGGCGATATTTTGTCGATCACGGAGGAAGATATCACCGGACTAAGAGTGATTAAAGCCTTCAATGCCGAAGAAAAAGCCTATACCCGTTTCGACAGGGAAAATGAAGCCTACCTGCATATCATGAATAAATTGATGTGGCGGCGTTTTTTGGCGCACCCCATGAGTGAGCTGCTGGGAACAACGGTAATCATCATTGTATTGTGGTATGGGGGAGCACTTGTTTTAAATAATGAAAGTGCTTTGTCGGCCCAGGCGTTTATTGGTTACCTGGTCTTCTTTTACAATATTATAAATCCGGCCAAAGCCTTTTCAACAGCGCTTTACAGTGTTGAGAAAGGACTTGCATCGATGAACCGGATTGACCGGATCCTGAGTCAGGAAAATACGATTAATGATAAGCTTGAAGCGGTTGAAAAGAACGAATTCAACAAGACGATTGAGTTCCGGGATGTTAGCTTCAAGTATGTGAATGAGAACGTACTCAATAAGGTAAACCTGAAGGTCACAAAAGGACAAACCGTTGCGTTTGTAGGAAAGTCCGGTTCGGGGAAAACAACTTTGGTCGATTTGCTGCCTCGCTTTTGGGATGTTTCTGAAGGTTCTATTCTGATTGATGGAACGGATATTCGGGATATCAAATTGCACGATCTGCGCAGTCTGATGGGGAATGTGAACCAGGAGCCAATCTTGTTTAATGATACGTTCTTCAACAACATTGCTTTTGGTGTTGAAAATGTGACAGAAGAAGATGTGATTAATGCGGCTAAAATTGCCAATGCCCACGAATTTATTGTATCGACAGAAAAGGGCTACCACACCAATATTGGAGATCGGGGAGATAAACTTTCTGGAGGTCAAAAACAACGGGTGTCTATTGCCCGTGCCATTTTGAAAAACCCACCGATCCTAATTCTGGATGAAGCCACTTCGGCTTTGGATACGGAGTCTGAAAAGTTGGTGCAGGAAGCGTTGGAAAACTTGATGAAGAACCGAACTTCGTTGGTGATTGCTCACCGCTTGTCGACCATTAAAAATTCCGATGTTATTTGTGTGCTTCACAAAGGACAAATTATTGAAATGGGAACTCATCAGGAACTGTTAGAAAAAGAGGGCCGCTACCACAAACTTCACCAGATGCAAGTGTTTTAGAGCTGCAAGGATGTTTCGGGACGAAAAAGGCTATCTTTGACGTCCTAAATGTTTAATTGAATCGTTATGAAGTTATTAAGATTTTTTACGGTCTCATGCAGCTTATTTATTATTTTCAATTTAACAGCGGCCGCACAGAAAACGAATACCTATAAATCAGAAGAATCAATTTTATATCGCGAAACTGGTGAGCTGACTCCTTATATGAAGGAGCGCTGTCAGTTGGAGCTGTATTACCCTGAGGATATCGATGATTTTACAACCATTGTGTGGTTTCATGGTGGTGGGCTGACTGCTGGTGAAAAATTTATTCCGGAGCAGTGGAAAAACAGAGGGGTGGCCGTTGTGGCGGTTAATTACCGCCTGGGACCAAAGGTTAAAAATCCGGCATATATTGACGATGCGGCAGCTGCCGTAGCTTGGGTGTTTAATCACATCGAAGACTATGGCGGTTCTGAAGATGCCATCGTGGTGTCGGGGCACTCGGCAGGAGGGTATCTGGCAAGTATGATTGGGCTGGATAAAAAATATTTGGCCGACTATGCTCAGGATGCCAACCAAATTGCGGCTTTAATTCCATTTAGCGGACATACCATCACACATTTTACCATTCGCTCCGAGCGTGGTATTTCGGGCACACAACCTATCGTTGACGAATATGCGCCTTTGTTTCATGTTCGTAAAGATGCCTCGCCTCTGTTTTTGATTTCGGGTGACCGCGAGTTGGAGATATTGGGACGTTATGAGGAAAACGCTTACATGTATCGCATGATGAAGGTAGTGGGGCATGCAAGTACCTTCCTTTATGAGTTGGATGGTTTTGATCATGGAGCGATGGCTGTCCCTGCTTTCGAACTGACCCTTCGGATTCTGAAAGAAATTGGCTTGAACTAGCTTGTCTGCATTAAATTGCTTTTGGCAGGCCGCTTACTTTAACCCGAACCAGATCGTGATAGATGGTTTGGATTTTAGCGGCCGCCTGTTCCCATCGAAGTTGACCCGACTCTTGTTTGCCAAGCTTAGTCATCATTTTAGCGATTGCTGGATAACTCAACAGGGCATGAATGGCATCGGCCATGGCATGAACATCCCAAAAATCGACCTTAATGGTGTGTTTGACAATCTCTGAAACTCCGCTTTGTTTAGAGATAATGGTGGGAACCTCATTTTGCATGGCTTCGAGCGGACAAATTCCAAAGGGTTCAGAAACGGAAGGCATGATAAAAACATCAGACAGTTTCATCATACGACACACTTCTTTGCCTTTCAAAAATCCGGGAAAAAAGAAGCGATCGGCGATGTGGGAGCAGGCTACTTTGCGGATCATTTCGTGGTGCAGATCGCCGCTGCCCGCCATAATAAAGTTGACATTATTCATTTTACTCAACACCAGTTCTGCGACGCGAATAAAGTATTCAGGTCCCTTTTGTAAGGTTATTCGACCTAAAAAAGTGACGATCTTGTTGTTGCCCTTTGAGCCTGGAGAAAGCTGGTTGCTCGATTGACTGAATTCAACACCATTATAAACTGTTTGTGTTTTCGATGCAGGTATTTTGTATTTATCAATCACCGTCTGGCGGGTTCGGTTGCTGACACAAATGATGCAGTCGGCCTGGTGCATGCCCTTTTGTTCAATCTCGAAAACCTGAGGATTAACCTTGAAGCCGCTTCGGTCAAAATCGGTTGCGTGAACATGAACCACTAAAGGTTTGCCCGATACTTTTTGGGCTGCGATGCCTGCCGGAAAGGTCAGCCAGTCGTGTGCATGAATAACATCAAATTGGACTCTTGAGGCAATGTATTCGGCAATAATCGAAAAGTTATGAATTTCAGCCATTAAGCCCGATCCATAGCTTCCGGTAAATTGGATTGCCGGCGAGTGGGAGGATGTGGACTTGCTGCTTTGTTTTTCGCGCGATGACCGATATTGCCTTTGGTATTCCTCCGGGGCGGTATACGGAATCATTCGCGACTCGACACCCAGGCAATCAATAGGAAGAAACAAGCGCTCGGTGTGAATTTTACTTTTGATTAAGTCTACTTGATTGGCTCCAATTAACTTGACTTCGTGATGAGGTTCGTTGCCATAAACTTTTGGAATAACAAAGGTTATTTTTGTGTCAAGTGCTGCTAAACTTTTGGTTATCCCGTAACAAGCTGTTCCTAAGCCACCCGAAATATTTGGAGGAAATTCCCAGCCAAACATTAATATGTTCATGCTCTTCGTTTTTGCAAAATCAAGTAAGTCTGTTAGTGGCGTACTGTATTTGCGGTATGCCCCCGAAAGCAGACAAGTATAGTTCCGAATGAAGGTCTTCGAAAATCAAAGAATCAACGGCTAGCTGGTTAGAAGAGTGAGTCTGATAAGATGAGGTTTCTGTGGATATAAACCACAACAGGGAGAGAGCGTTGATTCTTCTTATTTTTCAAATAGCTCTTCGTGAATTTCCCATTCGACTACATAGTCAAACTTGTCACCATCGCATTGTAAGCCTTTTTCGCCTGGGAAAGGTTTGTATTGACGGTTATTATCCGTGTCGCGAAAACTGATCTTCGTGCGGTGTTCCTGAATGAACAGGCTTTTATTTTTTTTAATGTCTGGTGTTTTCATTGAGTCTTTTCTTGAATGACTTTTAAAAGTGTGTTTTTTACGTAAGTAAGTCATCGAATTATCCATGCTGAGATAAATTCCGTTAACAAACATTTAGAGAATTAAGCGCATTGGTTGTGGTCTTATTTAAACTCACCACTACATATAGACTACGAAAGAAGGGCGGTAATTGTTCATGGGAAACCGGATAGTTTTGAACTTTATTGAACGGGTATCAATTTAATTGTGAGTTGTTTATTGAAGGTCTGTTAATTGTTGTAAATCGGAGTTAAAGTTCCCTAATTTAAGAGGATCACTTTGAAGCATACCAATTCAGTCCAGCATGGAGAATGCCGGTAGCTATAAGATTTAATTTTGATAGAAAATACTATTCTTCCCAGCCACTGGCAAGGATATCAGCAATATGGATTGGTTTAATGGGGAGCTTATTTTTCTTGATGTGAGCCTCAATGTTTAGCAGGCAGGATGACTCGGTGGAAATAATATATTCGGCTCCAGTATTCAGGGCGTGTTGAACTTTTTGCTCTGTCATGGCCGAGGAGATGGCTTTGAATTTGGTAACAAATGTTCCCCCAAAACCACAGCAGGTTTCTGTTTCTTCCATTTCAACCAGTTCCAGTCCTTTTACCTTGGAAAGCAGCAAGCGTGGTTCCCGTTTAATTCCATACTCGCGCAGGGCAGTGCAGGCGTCGTGGTAGCAAACCTTGTGCGGGAAACGGGCGCCAAAATCTGTGAAATTAAGCTCATTCACCAAGAAGTCGGTCAATTCAAACAAGCGTTTCTTAAGCGCTAAATGCAGCTCGTAATCCTGATCTTCTTTATGGAACAGGTCGGAATAGTAATTTTTGATGAAGCCTGTGCAGGATGCCGAAGGACTTACAATGAGCCGGTCGCCCGGAAAATCTTTCACAAACTTATGAGCTAATTTTTTGGTCTCATCCCAATAGCCACTGTTGTAGGCTGGCTGTCCACAGCATGTTTGCTCTGGATTATATTCTACGTTAAGGCCTGCTTTTTTCAGCAATTTAATCATGTTAAATGCGGTGTCCGGATAAAGCTGGTCGATAAAGCAAGGGATAAATAAATCTACTGTCATTGTTGATGAATAGGGTTTAGACAAAGATAGCAGCTTTTCTATTTATAAAAAAAGTGACGGCAGGGGCTCACTCATTTTTTAGTATTATTTATGCTTGTCTGCTTTGAAGGAGAGGTTTGCCTGGTGCTTTGTAATTTTATTTATGCTTTAACAGTTGCCGATCTGGTATAAGTTGGTTCGTATTCTGAATAGGCTGAAATCGTGTGGCTTGCATGCTGAATGGAGAGTGAACTCCGCCTTCTCGGAGGTGGCAGAATGAAGCGTGTTTCTCAGATCATCTGCTATTCACTTATTCATCCGGTAAAAAATAGCTATTTTTAGCGGCCAAAGGCCTTCGGTCTTCGCCAAATTTCAAGTTTTATCAACCTATGGATTATCAACGAATAGCATACCTTTCGGAATGTCTTACTCCGGAACGAAAAGAATTGTTTGAGCGTGTATTGGAAGACCGAACCCGTTATTTAACGGTTGTTTTAGAAGATATCTTTCAACCTCAAAATGCCAGTGCAGTCTTACGTTCTGTCGACTGTTTTGGTGTTCAGGATGTTCATGTCATTGAAAATCGAAATGAATTTACGGTGGACCGGGAAGTAGCCATGGGGGCATCCAAATGGCTTTCGGTTCACAAATATGCAGGGCAGGAACACAACAGCCTGAATGCCATCCGGCATTTGCGCGAGCAAGGCTACCGGATTGTGGCAACTACGCCGCATGAAGGAGATACCAACCTGGAGGAATTTGATTTGGAGAAGGGGAAATGTGCTTTGATTTTTGGAACTGAACTTACCGGAATATCCGAAGTAGTGCAAAATGAAGCCGATGAGTTTCTGAAGATTCCCATGCATGGGTTTACCGAGAGCTTTAATATATCGGTTTCAGCAGCCATTATTTTACACCATCTGACTTACCTGATGCGCGGTAATCCGGCCATCGACTGGAAGCTGTCAGAGGAGGATAAAGCAGCTATCAAATTGAGTTGGATCAGGCGAACTTTAAAGCGTTCGGAATTGTTGGAGCAACGTTACGAGAAATTGAAAAAGGAAGGAAATTTATGAAAGTTTTTGTAGAGAAATTTGCAGACATTAAAATATTACGATACGAATTGACCGGGTTTGAAAACCTGAGTCTTCAACAAAAACAGTACATCTACTACCTGGGGCAAGCGGCGCTTTGTGGGCGCGATATGTTGTGGGATCAGAATAACCGTTACAACCTGCGCATACGGCAACTTCTGGAAACAATCTACCAAAGCTTTAGCGGAGATCGGCAAAGTGATTTGTTTCAGAAATTTCAGGTCTACCTGAAGCGGGTTTGGTTCGCCAATGGCATTCACCATCATTATTCCATGGATAAGATTCAGCCTGAATTTTCAGCACAAGAGCTTAAGGCTCTGATTGCGCAGGTAGATTTAGCCGGATTCGCCTATTTGGCAGATTTGGATGAGTTGGTAGATGTTATTACAAACCCAACACAGGAAGCTAAAAGAGTGAGTCTGGATTCTTCGGTTGACTTGCTTAACGCTTCGGCTATGAACTATTATCAAGGCGTTTCTCAGTCCGAAGCGGAAGCCTTTTACAAAGCTAAAAATCAAGCTGCAGGGGAAAATGCACCTCCGTTTGGATTAAATACGCAGTTGGTGAAGGAGAATGGTGAGCTTAAAGAGAGGGTGTGGAAGGCGGATGGCTGCTATGGAAAAGCCATTCAGCAAATCATCTTCTGGTTGAAGAAAGCGCTCCCGTTTGCTGAGAATGAACTTCAGCAGAAAACCATCAAGGAACTGGTAACCTATTACGAAACAGGCGACCTGAAAGCGTTTGATGACTACAGTATTTCGTGGGTTAAAGAGCTGGAAGGGCAGGTTGATTTTGTGAACGGCTTTATTGAGGTGTATGGCGATCCGCTGGGAATAAAAGGAAGCTGGGAATCGATCGTCAATTACAAAGACCTGGAAGGCACCAAGCGGGCGACCATTCTCTCGGAACAGGCCCAGTGGTTTGAACAGAATTCTCCC
Organism: Sunxiuqinia sp. sy24; assembly: GCF_052677165.1. Lineage (NCBI taxonomy): Bacteria > Pseudomonadati > Bacteroidota > Bacteroidia > Marinilabiliales > Prolixibacteraceae > Sunxiuqinia > Sunxiuqinia sp. sy24. The sequence goes on along the minus strand of NZ_JBQYLH010000025.1, from coordinate 13,728 downwards.
GTGGCCGAGTCGTTTAAAAAGAAAGAAGTGAAAGGAGTCAGCGCCAAAGTGATTCATGTGGCCATGCTTGGTGGCGACTGCTATCCGCATACACCCATCGGGGTTAACCTTCCCAATTCGGAGTGGATTCGCGAAGAATATGGTTCCAAGTCGGTAACCATCGAAAATATCACCAAATCGTACTTTTTAGATTCCTTGGGGAATGGCATGCTGGAAGAGTTTGCTGCCACAAAACAGGAAATTGAACGGGCACAAAAGTATGGCTACCTGGCCGGAAACCTGCATACCGATTTGCACGAATGCCTGGGCCATGGATCTGGCAAAATGATACCGGGTGTGAAACCCGAAGATCTGAAAAACTATTATTCGACCATCGAAGAAACGCGGGCCGACTTGTTTGCTCTATACTATGTGATGGATGAAAAGTTACTTCAGCTGGGATTGATTCCTTCCATGGAATCGGGCATGGCCGAGTATGATTCGTACTTGCGCAATGGCTTGATTACTCAGCTTACCCGCATTGAGCCTGGAAAAGATTTGGAGGAATCGCATATGCGTAACCGCCAGTTGATTGCCCAATGGGCTTACGAGCATGGGCAGGCAGAGTCTGTGGTGGAGTGGGTGACGCGTGACGGCAAAACGTATTTGCAAATCAATGATTATCAGAAATTGCGGAAACTGTTTGGTGATTTGTTGGCTGAAGTGCAACGAATAAAATCGGAAGGGGACTTGAAGGCTGCCGCTGAACTGGTTGAAACCTATGGAGTAAAGGTTGACCAGGACTTGCATCATGAAGTGTTGGAGCGTTTCAAGCGGTTAAATATCGCGCCTTATGCCGGTTTTTTAAATCCGGAATTGAATCTGAAAACAGATGCCGCTGGCGAAGTTGTTGATGTGGAAGTGACTTACGCCAAAGACTTCACCGGGCAAATGCTTTCTTATGCCAAAAAATTTAGCTTTTTGTAGCCTGAAGAATTTGCCTGATCTCGTTCATCAGACTGTGGGTTTTATTTTTACTTAACGAAAGAAAGTCCAGTAAGTCAGGATGATCCAACAGCTGTTTGCAGGTGACAATGTTTTGATCTAAAAGTTGTTGTTTCTGATTTTTAGTGAGGTGATTCAGTACAGTCAAGGGATAAATCTTTTCTCGGTCGATCAGGTCTTTCAATCCGTTTCCAACAGGATAATCCCAGCTTAGCAGATGCAGCCCGCTGCATCTGCCATAGTCAATGGCATCTGAGGTGAAACGGGTGTTGGTAACGACCCAGCCGTGAAAGGAGAAGTCCTGATATTCGCCTGATTCCTGGCGTTTTTTGATCAGGTCGTTCACCCGAGAGCGAATGTATAGCGGAACTTTTACATTTTGTATGCGATCCGGACTTTGGCCATATTTGCACTCCATAAAATGTTGCTCTTTTCCTCGGGTAGCTACTACATCGACTTCGTGGGTAACACAATGTCCGGGCAATACTTGTCCAACTTCAACCGTGAAGCCCTGGTGCTGCATAATTTGGCCGACGAAATGCTCGAAAGGATACCCTGTCGGCCCAAGTTCCATAATGCCCTTTTTGAGTTTGTAGCGCGATGCCGACAGTTTTTCCTTTTTTCGCAGCATCGAGAACGCCCGCGCATAAATTTGATGCGTGCTTACTCCATCATAAATCCATGCTTCGATGTCGCTGCTTATTTCCTGAATAATATCTTCTTCAGCGCCTGCATTGCGTAAAGAACGGATAAGCTTGTCAATGGCAAAGGCTTCTTGTTCGCCTGAGGCTTTTTTTATAGAAATGACTTGGGTGTGGTTTGATTGCATAGGTCGTTGCCTGTTTGAATTTACAAAGGCCAAAGGATGTTGTGATGCTTGGCTTTTTTCAATTCTAAATATAGCTAAAATATGCTGCTGGCAGGCTTATTTTTACCAAGATTGTTTTTTGTTTAGTCGAAACGCAGACAAACCATTTTTAGTTTGTATCAATCGGAATACGGAAAGTGAAGGTGGTGCCTTGCCCAACTTCCGACTTTAGTTGAATATCGCCTCCCATTAAGTCAACGATCTTTTTGGAGATGGATAAACCCAATCCGGAGCCTCCGTAGATCCGTGTAAGCGAATCATCGGCCTGTCGGAAGCGGTCAAAAATGCTGGCTTGTATTTCCTTGTTGATTCCAATGCCCGTATCGGAAACAAAGAAGCTAATCATTTGGTCGGATTGCTCTGCAATACCAAACTGAATATCTCCTTCGACGGTAAATTTAACGGCATTGCTCAGCAGGTTCATGAAAATCTGGTTGAATCGGACTTTGTCGGTTCTTAGCTGTAATGTTCCTTTAGGTGCTAAGCAGCGAAATTGAATGTTTGTTTTTTCATGTTCTACCAGCCGCTGTTTAAATATGCTGTGAAGTTCCTGGAGCAGCGGAATGACATCAAACTGATCTGGGTAAATGGAGAGCTGCCCGGTTTCCAGTTTCGACAGGTCCAGAATATCGTTGATGATTTGCAGCAAATTGGCACCACTTTGCTTCAGGATAGCGGCAAATTCCCTCTTGGTGTTCTGATCCAGATCCTCTTCTTCAACTAAGATATTGGTAAAGCCAAGGATCGCATTCAGCGGCGTACGGATTTCATGACTCATATTGGCCAAAAAGGCGGTTTTCAGTCGGTCACTTTCTTCCGCTTTTTCTTTGGCTCGCTGCAAATCGGCCATGATTTTCTTTTTCTCTGTAATGTCTTCTTTGGCTGCGACGAGGTGGGTAATTTCTCTTTGTTCGTCCAGAATGGATGATATGGTCACACTTTCCCAGTAGAGGTCTCCATTCTTTTTTCGGTTTTGAAATTCTCCCTGCCATTCTTTGCCACTTAGGATGGTTTGCCAAAGTTGGGTGTAAAACTCAGAAGAGTGATATCCCGATTTCACGATGGCTGGTGTTTTGCCGATGAGCTCTTCGCACTGGTAGCCTGAAATTTCTGTGAATTTAGGATTGACATATTCGATGATGCCTTGAGGATCCGTAATGACGATGCTTACCGGACTCTGTTCTGTGGATTTACTCAATAGCAGTAGTTGGCTTTCGGCTTCTTTTTTTTCCGTTATGTCATGAATAATAGAGTGGAGATAGATTTTGTCTTTAAACCTGATTTTGCTGGTATAAACTTCTACATCTTTGATGGACCCATCAGCTAGTTGCTGTTGGTATTCAGTATGCTTGTTTTTAGACGTACGGGCAATCGCCAGCTGCTGTTCAAATTCGCCTTCGGCAAACTGGAAGATTTCCTGAATATTCATTTGTTTTAATTGCTTACGCGAATAGCCATAAAAACTCTGCGCAGCTCGGTTAGCATCAACAATGTCGCCATTGTTCATGTCAATGAGGAGCTTGATGGCCGAGTCATTTTTAAATAGGTTTTTGTAGCCTTTCTCACTTTTTTTCAGCGCATCGTGGTTTTTCTTCGATTCTGTAATATCAAGATTAATTCCCCGCATTTTAATCAGCTTGTCATCTTGAAACTCCGGTATGACCCGGTTCATGATCCATTTCTTTTTTCCATTAGGGAGTAGAATGCGAAAGCGGATATCAACCGTTTGCTTGCTTTCCACTAGGAGCTTTTCTCCCGCGTCAAGTTCAGCGAGATCTTTCGGAACGATAAAGCTTCGGAAGATTTTATAGGTTGGGGTCAGCTCATAGGGCTTCAAGCCAAACAGCCGGTAGCAGTTTTCAGACCAATACGTTTTATTTTTGATCAGATCTTGCTCCCAGTGGCCCATGCCCGCAATTTCCTGTGCTTCTTTCAGCGATTTTTCACTTCGAATTAAAGCATCTTTGGCTTTCTTCTGTTCCGTGAAATCCTGGTAGATTGCCAGAAATTCAGGCTGACCATCCCAATCAATTAGTTTTCTGAAGACATGTAAGTTTCGGACATCACCGTTTCTATGGGTAATTTCGATATCATATTCTGGCTCAACAAAAAGCTTGTTTTTACGCTTTTGTTTGCGCTGCTCGTGTTCTATTAAGCTCTGTGCAGAATACCGCTGACTCAAAGGGGTGTCAAAATACTCTTGCATATCCTTGAGTCCATAGATTGACAGCAGCGCCTGGTTGACATAGAGGGTTTCTCCGGAGTGGGAGACGATGCGCATCCCATAAGGAGACTCATCGATTGTTTGCTGGAAGTTTTCGCGCGATTGAATCAATGCTTTCTCCGCTTGCTTCCGCTCGGTAATGTCTATAATTGTTCCGATATAGCCCAACAGTTCACCTTCCGGTGAAAGCTCTGGCCCGGTTTCATCCAGAACCCAGATTACGCTGCCATCGGGCTTTAAAAAACGGTATTCAAGCTTGCTGTGTTTCTCCTTATTGGTGCTGTTTGCCCAGCGTTGAGTAAGTAGAGGTCGGTCCTCTGGGTGTATGGCTTTCAGCCAACCATGGGCAAGAGCTTTCTCGCGGTCTAAGCCACTAAGTTGGCAGCACTTGGGATTGATGTAGTTGACATAGCCATCGGAGCGTGTCCTGAAAATTCCTACGGGAGACTGGTCGGTAAGGGTGTGAAACAAGTGTTCACGTTCATGAAGTTGCCGCTGAAGTTTGTGCTCTTCTGTTTGGTCTCTAAAAACCAATACAACACCGGTAATGTTACCCTGTTCGTTTCGGATGGGCGCGCCACTGTCGGCAATTGGCCGTTCATTTCCTTGTTTGGTAATTAAAAGTGTATGGTTGGCCAGCCCGACAATGGTTCCTTGGTCAAGTACTTTTTCTACCGGGCATTCCACTTTAAGCCTAGAGTGTTCGTTGATAATTTGAAATACCAATTTTACAGGTAATCCAACCGCATCCTTTGCGTTCCATCCTGTTAGTTTGGCAGCAACCGGATTTATAAAGGTAATGAGACCTTCATTGTCCGTTGTAATGACGGCATCGCCAATACTGCTTAGGGTCGTTCGGTAACGCGCTTCGCTTTCTCTGATCTGTGATTCAGCTGCAATGCGTTTGATCTCATTTCTGAGTAATAGGCCGATTAACAGTGTGGTTCCCGGAAAAATAAGTATGATGGGGAGCCAAATTCGGGCAATGACTTGAAGTGCGGTATCCCAAGGCAGAATTAACTGGCAGGAAAGCATAGCCACATGGGTCAGGAAGCCCATGCCAAGTAAGAGTAAAGGTTTTATATTTTCTGGTTTGTTGTTATGGTATCGTCGAAAAGCCAACCCAATTAATGCCGATACGATAATGGTGGCGCTGCCTGCCCAGATCCCAATTCCTCCCAAAATCATTCTGTAGGTTACCGCAATGATAGTTACGATGCCGGCAACGAAGCTTCCTCCGAAAAGCCCTGCAAGCGCAAGAATAATAGATCGTCCATCGAAGATAATGCCGGGCTGGAAATGGACGGGCATATTCATCCCAATAAGGGCTATTAATCCAAACAGGAGGCCCGCAAGTGTTCTAAATCCATAACCTTCAGATTTTTTTATTCTGATGAGAAAACTGTATGAAACAGTCAATGTTATAAGTAGCGTTGCATTTTGAAGCAGGTCCGTAATCATCGTTTTTTGTTTGCTCTCTTAGCTTTAGCTGGCCTGGTTTTTCTTTAGAAGGACAGTTGTAATTTGAGGTCCTAAAGATAGTATTTTTACAATATAAAGGGCGGCCGCCAACGAACAGCATTACCAAGTGTGACATGTAGAGTAAACGATGCTCGATTTTCCGAATTATAGAATCTGGAGGCCTCTAAAATATTTCGATATGATCTGTTAATAACTCAATTATGAGGGTGTTGGTCGATGATGTGTGGTTTCTTAATGGGGACTGAAGACCTGCAACAGGATAAAAAAAATGATGTTGCTAATCCATATTTCCAGACACGTTTATTATCTTGTGGCGCATTTGATGAAAAAACGGAATTGACTGACTAACAAAACAAACTGGTTTGAGCTGGATAATGGCTATGGGGTTTTTCCGTTTTTTTTGAATGAGCATTAACCAAACGACTAACTAAATTTTTTTACACGATGGAAAATAAAACGTCTTACGCGAAGATACTTCCCGTACTTTTTGGATTTTTTGTGATGGGCTTTTGTGATGTTGTCGGTATTACTTCGGCACACGTAAAAGAAGATTTGCTGGGGGCATACAGCCCTGCTTTCCGCGATACCTTGTCGAATATGATTCCGGTGGCTTTGTTCTCTATGTTTCTGATTTTCTCTATTCCTACGGGAATGCTGATGAATCGGATTGGTCGAAAGAAAACGGTGATTTTGAGCAATGTCATCACCATTGTCGCCATGTTTATCCCTCTGATTGAATATACTTTTTTTATGTCGCTGGTAGCTTTTGCGCTGCTTGGAGTTGCCAATACTATTTTGCAGGTGGCTCTCAATCCACTTTTAACCAATGTGGTGAAAGGCGACCGGCTGACTAGCAGCTTAACTGCCGGACAGTTTGTGAAAGCCATTTCATCATTTAGCGCACCGTTTATCGCTGCTTTTGCTGCTTTGCAGTTCGGTAACTGGCAGTATATCTTTCCCATTTACGCTGTTATCACCCTGTTGTCAACTATTTGGTTGATGGCTACTCCCATTCATGAAGAGCCAATTGTGGTACAGGCTAATAGTTTTGGCAGTGTGATGAGCATTTTAAAAGATAAAACCATTTTTCTGCTTTTTCTGGGTATTTTATTTGTTGTCGGGGTTGACGTGGGGGTGAATACTGCTGCGACCAAAATTTTGATGGAGCGTGCCGGCCTAAGCTCCATCGAAGCAGGTTATGGTCCTAGCGTTTATTTCGCGCTGCGTACCTTAGGTACCTTTTTAGGAGCTTTCTTGTTGGTGAAGTTTTCGTCGTCTAAATTTTATAAAATCAATATTGTTATTGCTGTTTTGGCTTTGGTGGCACTGATCTTTGCGGGAGGGAAATTTCAGATTTTTGCTTTATACGGAGTTATCGGGTTTACCATTGCCAATATATTCCCCATTATTTATGGAATGGCTATCCAGTCGCGGCCCGATAAAGCGAACGAGATTTCCGGATTAATGATTACGGGTGTTTTTGGAGGCGCTATCATCCCCTTTTTTATGGGACTTCTATCTGATGCTATCGGCTCCCAAGTGGGATCGGTACTGGTTATTTTAGCGGGTGCACTCTATCTACTCTATGCTGCATTTGCTATCAAAGTGTCGTAAGGGCGTTTTGTATTGAAATAGTATCGAAGAGTTTCCTTGTCGTGCTTGGTGACTTACCAATCCATTTTGGTTAGTTCATCGGTAATGGCAAAAACTATCGGACAAACTTCACAGTTTTTATGCGTCAGATTTAGAATCTGATAAAAACGTTTGCGGTCGGTATGCGGATATTCACGACAGGCACGGGGCCGGCTGTCATACGCACAACAGTAGTTGTCGCCCATCAGAAAAGGGCAGGGCGTTTGCTGAAAAACATAGTCCTGATCTTCGTCTATGTAAAGGTGCTGGCTGATGAAATCAGCTGTTTTTATTTTCTGACTTTTAGCCAGCCGTTCCGCATCTTTATTCGTTACGATAGGGCTTATGCCGGAGCAGCAGTTGGCACAGTCGAGGCAGTCAAATTGATCAAAAGCCTCGTTGTGCAAGGCATGAACAATTGCGTCCAGGTTTTTGGGCTTTTTCTTTTTTAATTTCTGAAACAACATGCCAAATTCCTGTTTCCTGTTGGCAGTCATGTGTTTAAGCTCTTCTTTTTTGTAGTGTTGAATAGGTTTCATTGCTGCGTTTTCTACGTTTGAACTGAGCCAAAAATAAACCGGAAATTACAATAGTAATGCCCAATATTTTTTGACCATTAATTTCATCTCCTAACATGAAAAAAGAAAAGAAGGCTACAAACACCGGAATCAGGTTGATGAACATGTTGGATTTGTTGATGCCAATGTGTCGGATGCTATAGGTGAAGAAAATGAATCCGAGAATGGACGCAAAAATGACCAGCTTGACAATGGCCGTGAAAGCGGTCAACGAAAAGGGAGTGGCCAACGCTCCTTCGGCTTCAAAAACTCCCCAAAAGGGTAGAAACATGAATGCGCCAATCAGGTTTTGATAACTGATGATGGTGTAGCCATTGTAATGCGCTACCATCCTTTTTAGAACTACCGCATAGCCAATGGTGGAAAGGACAGCGATAAATTCGAGCCCCACACCAAGCGGTGAGGCCATTAAGCCGGAGGACCTGTCGAAGACCACCAGACTAACCCCGGCAAATGAAATCACCAGCCCGGTAAGGTTGGCAGTGTTCAACTTTTCCTTGAAAAAATACCAGGCCGCAAAAGGGGTAAACAAGGGGACGGTTGCTACAATAACGGCGGCAACTGTTGGCGAAACGTATTTCAATCCAAAACTTTCGCCCATGAAATAGAGAAAGGGTTCAAAAAAAGAGAGCAGAATCAGCCAGCTCAGGTCGCCTTTGCGAAGCGTTTGGAGCTTGCCCAACAGTCTGGCCACGACGAACATAATGACTGCCGACAGACTGAGTCTGATAAGGACAACGGTCATCGGATCGTAAGCTTGGTAAGCCACTTTAAACCAGACAAACGAAAAGCTCCAAAAAAACATGGCCAGCAAGGCTGCCCCATAATACTTCAATGTTTTATTCTTCATGACATCCCTCGCGAATAAGCGGCAAAAATAGGGATAAATTTGATGATCTAAAACAGTTTTTAATACCGGAGTGCTTGTGGCTTTTTAACGGCGGCAGTGAGCAGGAAGACAGCCAGCGAACTGGAGATGCCAAATATTATCGGATCCAATCCGAAGGGAAGCTCCGGGTTAAGAATTATTAGGCTGAGCGAAGTTCCTCCTCCCGCAATCATGGACCAAAAGGCAGCTGCCGGATTATTTTTTGTTTTGATCAGCGCAGCAATGACCGGAATAAACAGTCCGGATACCATAAACGTATAGGAATGAAGCATGAGCTCGAGCACATTGGGCATTTTGAGTGCGATGAGCAAGGCTGCTACTCCCATCACAAGCGTTAGTAGTTGCGAAAATCGTAGACTGGAAGGGTGATTATGTCCGCGGAAGATGTCGGTCAGCACGTTTCCGGAGGCTGCCATCAGGCAGCTGTCGGCGGTTGACATGATGGCTGAAAAATACGCCGATAATACAATTCCTGTGAGCCCCATAGGAAGAACGGTTTTAAGCAACAAGGGAAGTCCCATCTCCGAGTCGATTGCACTGCCCGCAGGAAATCCTGCTCCGGCAAGCATCCCGTTTTCGAATGCCACTTTAGCAAGTAAGCCCAAAAGTACGCCGGAAAAAGCCATCAATGGATACTCGAATAAGCCGGCAATAAACCAGGCTTTTTGTGCTGACTTGGGCGTTCGCGAGGCATAAATACGCTGATAGAGGGTCATGCCAATGAACCATATCGGAATCACCGTTGCCATCCAATTTAAAAACTGTTGCCAGCTGATGTTGCTGAAGCTTAAAAATGAAGCAGGTAATGTTTGTTGAATGGCTTCAAAGCCTCCAACCGCATAATAGCACAGGGGGAGGGCCACGAAAATTAGTCCACCCATCAAGATGATCCACTGAATGGTATCGGTGTAAATCACCGCTTTCATGCCTCCAATAACAGTGTAGATAACGGCAATGGCTCCCATGACCATAAGGGCCATGTTAAATGATAAGGCCGCGAAAGTGGCAGCTGCCAGCTTGGCGCCGGCCAGAATTTGAGAGCTAGTGAATCCGAGGTATCCAATAGCCGATATGATTCCTGCAATTAGCGCTACTTTTTTGCTGTAGCTGTTTTGGAGGAACTGTGGGAATGTTAAGAGGTTTTGACGTTTGGAGAGGCGGTGAACTTTAGGAACCAGCACAACGGCTGTTAGCCAGGCTCCAACGAGTCCGGAAAACAGCAGCCAGCTTCCCGAAAGGCCCATAACGAAGCCTAGTCCACCCAGACCGATAGAGAATCCTCCGCCAACATCAGTTGCCACAACCGACAAGCCAATATGCAGGCTGTTCATTTGGCGTCCGCCTACAAAATAGTCGTCGGTATTTTTGTTTTTGCGCAGGAAGAAAAAACCTACGCCTAACATGAACATCAGGTAGACCACGAAAATGGTCAGGTCAATCCAATGCATTATTTAAGGTCGATGTTTAGGGTGTAGTAGGGTGCTTTTTCTGTGTTGCTCACCCAATTCTTATCTAAAAGTGAATTGAGGTATTCATGACCTCGCTGGTAGCTCAACTTTAGTTTCATTAAAATATCACCCATCATGAACTTTTCGTTTTCACTTAGTAGTTTAATAATTTCTCGTTCTGTTTGATCTTCTATTTGTGCCAATTCAATTTGTTCTCGCATAGTTATTTTTGTTTATAAGGTGTTGCTTCTGCTGGTACTTCCAGTCCTTCATCTGCCAGTTTGAAACGCTCGCAGTTTTTCCAACCTTTGAAACCTCTGTTGCAGAATACATTTTTAATCAAAAAGGATGAAACGCGTTCAATCTTCAGTTCTTCCTGATAGATTGGGCATTCTTTGGAATAGGGACATAGTTTGCCTAAGTGTCGTTGATTCATCATTGTTCAATGGTTTTGTAATACACATTCATGCTTTCAATCTGACCGGAAATATTGGTGTTATTTTTTAGTACACCCGAGAAATGGTACCCATGATTAATAAAAGTCTTGTTCATTCCCGGTGAATTCAATCGGGCAATTGTGTATAATGTTTTGTATTTTTTTGCTTTAAGATTCTCTTCCATCATGTCGAGCAGGAAATAGGCCAGTTTATGACCACGATAGTCCGGTAAAACAGCAAAATCGGTCATCTCGGCATTCTTGTTTTCCGGATCTACTTCGGCTGACGAAATACCTACCAGTTTGCTCTGATCCCACACGCCAAAATAAATGACGGAGCCATCCTGCATTGTCTCACGAATGTATTCGGGCTTGGTGACCGGGAAGGGGTAGGTGGCAAAAACCTGTTCGAATATTTTGGCCATTTCTGGTGCATGTTCCGAAGTTAGTAGTCCTAACTTAAAACGATCCGCGGGCGAATCGCCATTTTTGCTTGGCGTTTCAGACAGCAGGTCTGCCAAGGTCGAAAGTGCCTGGTTAGGCGTTGCTTTTCGTTCTTCGCTTAAAAACTTAGACATGAAAAAAACATCGCCCTTGTCTTTGTAAAAGGCCGGAATAAAGGCTTCCTGGGTAAATCCGTCCTTCAAAAATACAGGTTGTGCGGCAGCCGGAATCTTGGCAATGATTTTGGTGTAACCTTTAGTCAGTGCCAATTCGTTGAGTTGCTTGGTTATGTTTGCACGGTCATTCGGATGGTACTTCAGCAGGAAAATCCGGTTGCTGAATTTCCCATGATGTACAACCGAATGGCCAAGTTTTTCAATAATGTCCATCTTAGTCCTCTCTTCTGTTATAGCGTTCATTATTTTCTGGGATCAATGAAATCGAATCATTGGAGTCAGCCAATAGTCGTTCGATTCCGAGTGATTCCATTTCATCACTTTCTTGTAACTTAAGATCCAAATTGCAGTTCTCGCAATCGCGATCGCAGAATATGTTTTCGTAATGGTCAGGTTCCTTGTAGGTTGTGATAACGCCTTCGTAGTTTCGTAGCACGACTTTATGGGTTGACCATGAAATGATGTAATTGGGCATAACCGGAATTTTACCACCGCCGCCGGGCGCGTCAATGACATAGGTTGGACGGGCAAAGCCGCTGGTGTGTCCGACGAGACTTTCCATGATTTCAATGCCTTTACCTATGGGGGTCCGGAAATGTGATAAGCCTTCTGACAAGTCGCATTGGTATAGGTAGTATGGGCGCACCCGATTTTGCACCAATTTATGAACCAGGTTTTTCATGATTCGTGGGCAGTCATTCACATTGGCTAGCAATACACTCTGGTTACCCAGTGGGAATCCTCCGTCAGCCAGTTTGCGTACCGCTTCCTTTGCCGAAGCAGTCATTTCCCGTGGATGATTAAAGTGCGTATTGATCCATAGTGGTTGGTATTTTTTCAGAATCGCAACCAAATCATCGGTTATCCGATAGGGAAGTACGACGGGCATTCTAGTTCCTATACGAACAACTTCGACGTGTGGTATCGCGGTGAGTTCACTCAGAAGCCAGTCGATTTTACTATCGGACAGCATGAACGGGTCTCCCCCGGAAAGTAGGACGTCTCTGACTTGTGGCGTTCTTTTTATGTATTCAATGCCTTTTTGTAATTGTTCTTTCGACGGGATGAAATCAATATCACCAACTTTTCTCTTTCGCGTACAGTGCCGGCAGTACATGGCACACGTATTACTGACATGAAACAATACGCGGTCTGGGTAGCGGTGTGTGATTCCTTCTTCCGGACTGTCCCGGTCTTCAGATAGTGGGTCTGCCAATTCAGTGTCAAGAACATTTAGTTCGTTAATGTTAGCGAAGGATTGCTTGAAAACCGGATCATGCTTGTAATTTTCTTTTGAGATGAGGGAAGCATAATATGGCGTAATAGACAAGGGAAACTTATCTGTCGTTTGTTTGAGTTGTTCTTTTTCCTCATTGTTGAATTGGATTCCTGTCAATTTTTCGAATTGCTCAACAGTGCTGATTGAATTCTTTAGCTGCCATTTCCAATCTCGCCAATTGGACAGTGTTGAAGTTTCATTGATTTTGTTTGCAATCGCTTGTTGGGCGCCATTAAAAATATCCATAGTATGATTATTGGTTTCTATAGGAACAAAAATAGGGTTTTAGGCGTCAATAGCCAAATGTAGCGGGTTTTTACCTGCAGTTGCTGGAGGGTGATACTAAGGAAAATAATTGACTGTTAGTCTCTTGTAGCGTTTATTTAAAATGAAGATAAATGAATGGCAAGGACAGAACATTCCCATGGCGGGAAGTTTAGGCTCTATTAGCTTGTACTATTTAATGGTGTGCTTACGACTTATTTCCCTCAATTGGTTCATCGCTGGTCAGCATTGGGGAGGCTTCTATCTGTCCAATATTGAGGAGGTTTACAAGAATTTGTAAGCTTTCTTGTATTTGCTGCAACTTGAGGCTTGGCAGCGCATCCAACTTTTCAGTAAGTCGGTCGTGTAGGAGCGGTGGAATGCTGTTCAGTAATTCGGAACCTTTGGAGGTTAAGGCAATGTTGACTACGCGTTTGTCGCCTTGTTTAGGCAAACGTGCTAAACACCCCTTATTCTCAAGCCGATCAATGATTCCACTGGTCGTGCTTGAGTTCAGGTTCAGGAAGCGTCGGATTTCACCTTGAGTCGACTGAAAGTTTTTAGATGCGTGAAGGTAGCTCAAACATAGAATTTGAGGAATGCTAACGCCATATTCCTTTTGAACCTTCTTGGATTCCAGGTTGATTGATCGGACTATTTTCCGAATGGTAATTAATATTTCAGTCGTATCCATGTAAATTTGTTTCGGTACGACAAAAATAGATGAGATTTCTATATTTTCAAAGTGTTATTCTTCAATAGTTACTTGCTTAGATGTATGAAATTTCCACAAGGAAATGAATATGGTCGCAATATTTTTGCTCTTGAGCATTCTTAGGAAAGGCTCATCCGTATCGGGAAGTCCTGAATAATGACTGGAGCATGAAAAACGTTGGATATAAGTCTTATGTCTTTGTGTGAAGTGGGTGGATTGTTCAGTTTGGAACTGGAGTTGCTACATTTGATTGGACGGTAGGTTAAGTATTATTTTATTTACCTACATTATGAGTCGTATGAGAAAGAA
>NZ_JBQYLH010000024.1:0-58269 GCF_052677165.1 Sunxiuqinia sp. sy24 | reverse complement strand
CGGCGATGTTACAATTACCTATTCCGATTCATCAACGCCTGGTTGCGGCAATACCGAGACCATTACCCGTACGTGGACGGCAGAAGATGAATGTGGTAACACTGCCAGCTGTGTTCAGATAATCACGGTAGTTGATACAACACCGCCAACAATTACGTGTCCTGCTGATCAGGCACTGGCTTGTGATGAATTACCAAGCTTAGTTACTCCAACTGCCACTGATAATTGCGACGATAATGTTGCAGTTACCTGGACTCGTTCTGATGGCGCAAGCGGACTGAACGATGCCGTTCAGCCGGGAGCAACTGTAATCGTAACCTTTACCGCTACCGATGATTGTGGTAACTCAACAAGCTGTACAACAACGTTGACAGCCGAAGAGTGCGGACCGCATATCTTCCCGACAGGAACCGAGTGTTACAACTACAACAACTGTCCGGATGAAACACTTGATACGTACAACCTGGATTACATCTGTGTTCGTACGGATAAGGATGATATCATCAGCAAATCGGTACCAGGTGCCATGATTTATTTCACACACCTGACTTTACCGGCTGGTGACTCTGAAATTGAGGTTAAACAGGCTAATGACTGTGGATTGACTGCTTTCAATACCATAAGTCTGGATGTTAAACTTTATGATAGCAATTGTAACAGAGTGTCCGACGGGGTTTCAGCTTTAGAATCTGGTGGTGTCGTAACCATCAATGTGACCGGAGCTGCGGCTGGTGATTATGTACTGTATGTGAAGTACGATCCGAAGACGATCGTTGGTCAAACATTAGCGAACTGGACAAGTAGCTCGTCATGTGAATATGTGTTCACAACTGAAATTGATGGAAGCTACGCAATTGGCAGTTATGGTACGCTTGAACTTCGTTCTTGCAATAGTCCTGCAAGGTATACCATTGTGGATTGCCAAGCTCCTTCTATTGGATCTGTAGCAATTCAGGAATCAGAGTCTCTCACCACATTGAGCCTGAAGTCTACCAATTTGAAAGTCTACCCTAATCCATTCAGCGAGACGGTAACTTTCGAATTTACAACCCACAGCAACGCGCATGCTACTTTAGAAATCACCAATTTACTTGGCCAAAAGGTAGCAACATTGCTCGATGGCCCGGTTGAAGGAGGCGTGCAGAACAGGCTTGAATACACTCCTGTAAATGAAACACCCGAAATGTTAATTTACAGGTTGATTATCAACGAAAGCGTTCAAACAGGTCGCCTAATTTACCAAAAATAGAAAAGTAATGCACTGAAAACTTGTTTGAACACATGCTAATACGACCTGCTTTAAACCAGGTAGATTTGGGTAACATTAGTTAGACCAACCCAAAATGAAGGGGCTGAATTCGAATGGAATCAGCCCCTTCTATTTTTTTAGTGTCTGATTATAAGGTAGAAATCAAACTCCACCAAAAAGCTTATCCTTTTTCAAATAATGCAGCCCGGTTTCAAAGTCAACAAATTCCCTTCTTCATTCTCTTTTCAATAACTGCAAATCACGATCTTCTCATCTGTATGTAATTTCATCGGTGATATTTCTATTCTTGTTATTCGAAACAATAATCAGCAATTCGTTATGAAAGCATTATTCGCCTTATTTTTTATCGCACGAATTGGGTTGCAGGCAACTGTATAGAACAAAACAACTGCTAGTTTATATTGGGAAAATCAGCCCAGGAAAGTGACCACGATTGAGTCTGAGACTGGTGATTTATACCAAAACGTTGGCTATCACGGGCCAGTAGTAGAAAATGAATGGCTGGGCAGCCGATCAGTATAACGCCGGACAAACGGTTGGACTCGGAGGCGTTCGCTTATGGGACGGCCAGCAAGTTGTTTTCCTTAACCGGTCAGCAAACGAACCGCACGGGTAAAAAAAGAAGCCAATCAATCGTATATGGAGATGCTTTCAGAGAACGTACCATACAAAGGCTACAGCATTGATGTACTGGTCCGGTAACACTCTATTCAGACCTGTGCGAAGCCAAGGTTGAAACTTTCGCTTTTAACTCTGAATCCGTTCAATTTACCCCCGGCATCAACTATCAAGAAGGCCCCGCCACCAAAGAAGGCGATGACTATCTTACCACTTGGGGCTTGCATCCAGAGGATGTTGCTGCTTTCCAAGTGAACATCAGAGCGGCAATCTTGTATAATCCAAATGACTTCACGCAAACACAAAAGACCGATACGGAATATGCATGGATTCTCAAACCGACCAACTAGCTGTCAACTTGAATTACATCGGCCTGCGAAAAAGAAAAGGATTTTGACAACATGGAAGATTTCATCGATTACCTTGAAAAATTATAGCTTCCAAAATCCTGCTTCGAGCAAAATTTTTTGCATTGATAGCAACCAAACAACGCGTTATAATTGAATAAAAGCACAACGGATTCATTGCCCTCAGCATGTCCCTGTTCAAGGACTTGGCTCGATTGAAAACTGGATCAGAGACCAGGAGTATCAACTGACTTTTACCCGATTTTTCGAGAACGACTACCAACCCTCCCGGCTCAATCCGTTCGATTGGTTTATTGTGATGGGCAGCCCCTTGGGAGTTGATGATGGTACGTATCCCTGGTTTAAAGTCGAAAAGGACTTTCTGAAAGAAGCAATTACTGCTAACAAAGTCGGCCTGAGAATCTGTCTGGGCTCACAACTTATTGCCAGCGCCTTAGGATGCAAAACATTCAGAAACAGGCACAAGAGAATTACGCCCCACTCATTGCAAGGTATGCTGAAAGCAGGCGAAAGTGAATTAATAAAAAATACCTATATTCAAAACAAACAGGAAACTCTGACAGACCAAGATACCATGAAGAACAACAATCTCTTACTCATTCTATCGTTCAACAAACTCGAAGGACGTACATTTGCCAATGACTAAAGGTTAATTGTCGGTACCTTCTGAATAGGCCAGCTCAATAAGCTTATCGGCAATATCTTCAAGGTCGAGCCTGATTTCAGGCTTGGCAATTTTTAAAGCAAACCGAGGCATAATAGGCGAAATAGCATGGCAAGGGTTTTGAATTACGGTTTTACCTCCGAAACTTTTAATAGTCTTCATTCCATTAGCGCCATCCGAATTGGCTCCGGTAAGAATCACGGCGATAAGTTCACGTTTGTAAGCCCAGGCAGCCGATTCGAAAAGAATGTCGATAGAGGGTCGCGAGTAATTCAGCTTTTCGTCTGTTGACAACGAAAACATCAAATCATCCTCAATCAGCAAGTGATAATTGGGCGGAGCAAAATAAACCTGTCCCGGCAAAATAGGCTCATTACTTTCGGCTTCTTTTACATGTAGCGGACAAAGCTCATTCAAAAGCCGAATAAATACATCGTTGTTGTGATCGCCAATATGCAAGACTATAATTACTGGTAAGGGAAAACCCTTCTCCAATCGTGGAAGAATAACCTTCAGGGCCTCGAGTCCGCCATAGGAAGTACCAATAACGATTGCTTTATACATCCAACTTCTTTTTAAAAATCTTTTGTTTGTCATCAAGGGTACTAAACTGATTCTCAACCTTGGAAAATTTCAGACTCTCTTTAGTCCCCAAACATAAATAGCCTGAAGGAACCAGACTTTCAGACAAAAGATTCAACACTTTATCTTGAAGTATTTTATCAAAATAGATCAATACATTACGACACATGACCAGGTTCACTTCAGCAAATACGCCATCAGTCACCAGGTTATGATCGGCAAAAACAATCCGGCTCGAAAGCTCTTTATTAAGCATAACTGAACCATACATTGAATTGTAATAATCGGATAACTTTCCCTTTCCGCCGGAAAGCCGGTAATTGCGTTCGTACAGCTCCATGTCCGTTTTCTGATAAACCCCCTCTTTGGCTATTTCCAGCACTTTGCGGTTAAAATCGGTTGCATAAAACTGACATCGATCCAGCAATCCTTCCTCCTGCAACAAAATAGCAAGCGAATAAACTTCCTCACCTGTTGCACATCCGGCATGCCACACTTTAAAATAAGTGTAGGTTTTAAGTTTCGGAATAATGTTTTCGCGAAACGACCGGTAAAATTCCGGATCGCGAAACATCTCTGTCACATTGATCGATAAATCTTCCAGAAAATCTCTGAAAAAATCCGGATCCCGCAAAACTTTGCTCTGCAATTCAGACACCGTTTCCAAGCGACTTAAGCCCAACCTGTTTAAAACCCGCCGGCGAATATGAGCTTTGCTGTAATTTCGAAAATCATATCCATACTTCTGAAAAATACCCTCCAACAGCAGATTCAACTCAATCGTCAACAAATCAGCATTTGAATCATTGTATGCACTCATGTTCCGGTTGATTCTTTTTAATTTTCGTTTGAATAACTTCCTGCAATACCGTCAAAAGATCTTTTTCAGAAAAAGGCTTACTCAAAAAGTTATTCATCCCGGCCAAAAGACAATCCTTTTGCTCCTCAACCAACGAATTTGCCGTTACGGCTGTAATGTAAACCGGATGTTTAACCAGCTTGTCCTTATCCATCACCCGTATCATTCTTGTTGCCTGAATACCATTAAGTACTGGCATTTGCATATCCATAAGAATTAAATCATAAGCTGAATCCTGGTGCATAGCGACCGCTTCCTCTCCGTTGTTTGCAACATCGCACGCATAGCCTAATTGCCTCAGGGTAAGCTCACAAACCCGTTGATTAATGGCATTATCCTCTGCGAGTAGGATACGCAAATCGTGATGATGATGAATCTGTTGCGTTTTCTTCTCTTCCAATTGTTGGGAGGCCTCTTTTAACGGAAGGCGGAACCAAAACTCAGATCCCTGACCAATTTCACTATTCACATTAATTTCGCCATTCATCAAACACACTAAATTCTGAGAAATAGCCAAGCCCAGTCCTGTTCCTCCATATTTACGCGTAATGGATGTTTCGGATTGGGAAAATTCTTTAAACAACATCAATTTACCTTCCTCCGAAATTCCAATACCGGTATCAATTACCCGAAATAAAACACGAGTCATTGACTCATGCCGATCCACCAGCTCGATATGGATTTCAACTTTCCCTTGATGCGTAAACTTGATGGCGTTGTTGACCAGATTCATCAAAATTTGGTTGATGCGCAACGGATCGCCACAAAGAAATTCCGGAACATCTTCAGCAATTGAATAATTGAACTTGATCCCTTTTTCAATCGCTTTGAACTTCATCAATTGAAAGACGTTTTCAACTAATTCCTGTAATTTGAAATCGATGGTTTCAAACTGAATTTGACCAGATTCTATTTTTGAGAAATCGAGAATATCATTGATGATCATCAATAAGTTTTCACCCGAGTTGGTGACAATATTGAGTAGCTCTTTCTGATCATCGGTTAATTCTGATTTTTGCAGCAATTTCGAAATTCCAATCACCCCGTTAAGTGGCGTGCGTATTTCATGCGACATGTTGGCTAAAAACATGGACTTGGTGCGAGTCGCTTCTTCGGCTTTATCTTTAGCAATTTTCAGATTCAAATTGGCCTGCTCCATTTCGGCTAGCAAATAATCCAGTTTAGCACGCTGTAGGTATAAATCAAGAAAAACCCGGACTTTACCTTTTAAAATGTCCGGAATGATAGGTTTGGGAATAAAGTCCACCGCACCGGTTTCAATTCCTTTAATAATGTGCAAATCGCTTTGATGGATTGCCGAAACAAATATGACCGGAAGGTACTTGGTTTTCTTGCGCTGACGCATCATCTCCAATGTTTCATAGCCATTCATCCCTGGCATCTGCACATCGAGTATCACAAGGGCAAATTCTTCCTTGATACTTAATTTCAATGCCTCTTCACCCGAAAAAGCCCGAAATAACTCAATATCAAAGTCCTCAAGAACAGCCTCCAGGCTAATCAAATTCTCGACCAGATCGTCAACAATCAGTATTTTTGGTTTCATTTATTGCATTTACAATTTTTCTTCAATTCACTACGTCGCTTCAGCTGCAAACCCTTATTCATCATTAGCTTAACCGTTCACCAATTCAATTTTTATAGAGCCATATTTTGAGCATAGAAAATAATTTATTCTCATCCAATGGCTTTGATAAATAATCATTCGCTCCGTTTTTCAACGCATTCTCATGATCTTCTTTCATGGCTTTGGCTGTCAGACAAATGATTGGGATATCTTTTATTCCAGGTGTGCCACGGATGATGCGCATAGCTTCATAACCATCCATAACAGGCATCATGACATCCATTAAAATAAGATCAACCTGTGGGTTTTCGTTCAGTAAATCAAGAGCCGCTTGTCCGTTCTCGGCATCGACTACCTCAATCTCCCGCTCTTCAAGAATTTGCCCCAAAGCAAATACATTTCGGATATCGTCATCAACCACCATTATCTTTTTCCCTTTGAAAAGCGTTTCCTCATTAATTAGGGCCAGATTTACTTTTTTGCCAAGTATTCGTTTCGAAACCTGATGTAAAAACAGGGTGACTTCATCCATCAGTCGTTCGTCGGATTTAATACCTTTCAGAATAATGGTATCCGTGTATGCATTCAATTCCCTAATTTCATTTTGTGACATATCCTTTCCGGTATATACAATCACTTTAGGAATATCAATCTTGCTGTCTTTAAGCTTTTCAAGCAGCTCTTTCCCTGAGTAATCGGGTAATCCCAAATCCAGAATGATACAGTCAAACTTCTCGCGACATAGAATCTCAAAAGCTTCATTTGCCATCTCGGCCTCACGGATTTCAAGATTGAGATCAAACAACATCGTCTTGATAACACTACGCGTCAAAATGTTATCCTCAACAATCAGCATTTTTTTCACAGGCGTCGAGAAATGACTTTCCAGCGTTTTTAGCGCATCGGCAAACTCAATTGTTTCAAGAGTTTTTAGCTCTCCTTGCTCTTCCGATTCGTTGTAATCAATGGGGGTAATCACATGAACCGGCAGTTTCCCAATCATGCGGTGCTCTTTCAACTTTTGATAGTTGGAATCCATGCTGTTTGCAAATTCGACGGCCAGCATAATGGCTTTAGGATGAAATTTCTCGGCCAGAATAATTCCATCCGAAATGTTAGCCGCTGCAATGACATGGAAACCCTTTGTCCGGATTTGTTGCAAGAATTTCTCAGCTTGCGGCTTAGATGGATGAATAACCAGCACCGTCTGCCCGTTCAAGCTATTATTTCGATCATCATCAATAAAAGGAACAAGAACCGGATCGTGTTCAGCGCTTGCAAGCTGATCGTGTGTTTCTCGAGTCGTGTTACCTCTCAGCTCTTTGGTTTGAACGGAGGTCTCCTGCTCCGGAATCACTTCAGTGCCGGAGTTCTTCGGCAAATAAACGTAGAAAGCCGATCCCTTGCCAACCTGACTTTCAAGTTGAATTTCGCCATTCAGCATGTTGATTAATTCGCGGGAGATTGATAAGCCCAAACCCGTTCCTCCAAATTTTCGGGAAATACTGCCATCAGCCTGTTGGAAGGCTTCAAATATAGCTTCCAATTTCTCTGCTGGAATTCCGACTCCGGTATCCGAAACCTTGATA
Organism: Sunxiuqinia sp. sy24; assembly: GCF_052677165.1. Classification (NCBI taxonomy): domain Bacteria; kingdom Pseudomonadati; phylum Bacteroidota; class Bacteroidia; order Marinilabiliales; family Prolixibacteraceae; genus Sunxiuqinia; species Sunxiuqinia sp. sy24. Next base: position 50,731 of record NZ_JBQYLH010000024.1, on the reverse strand, counting down.
CAGCAGGTATTTTCATGCTGAAGTTCGGGAGATCGGAAAACCGTTTCCTGAGGTGTTAACAAAAAGTCGACCGCTACAGTCCCTTGGCTGGTAAACTTAAAGGCATTGGACAACAGATTTTTCAAGACCTGCATTAGTCGATGCCTGTCTGTTTGTATTTGTTGCGGAAAGCCATTTTCAACCCCCACCTCAAAAGCCAATTTTTTATCTTCTGCTGTTGCTTTGAAACTCATCACAACCTCGTCCTTAAGATCGATTGTTTGAACAAAATCCATATCGATCGTCATCTTTCCAGCCTCGATTTTCGATAAATCAAGCACTTCATTGATCAGGTGCAATAAATCGGCCCCACTCTTATGAATGATTTTTGCTGATTGTATTTGATCCTCCGTCAGGTTACCCTTCTTGTTGGCTGACAACAGGCTTGATAAGATCAGTAAGCTGTTCAACGGGGTTCGTAATTCGTGCGACATATTAGCCAAGAACTCTGACTTATATTGACTTGCCAACTGCAACTCTTTTGCTTTGGTTTCCAGTCTATCGTGCGCATCAGTCAATTCGTCATTTTGAGTACTGATACTTTCTTTTTGAATCTCCAATTGACGAGTCCGCTCTTCGAGTTCCTCATTGGCTACCCGCAGCTCTTCCTGTTGAACTTGTAACTTTTTCTCATTCTCAGTCAACACCTCGGTATGCTCAAGCAACTCTTCGTTAGCCACCCGAAGTTCCTCCTGCTGAACCTGAAGCTCACTGGCCTGGTCCTGAGTCTTCTGCAACAGTTCGTTGGTTTTTAGCACATTCTCTGATAAATTGAGGTAGATGGCAAGAATTTCAGACGCTTCGTTCAGGAATTCCAGTTCGAATGTCGTAAACTCCGTCAGCGAGGATAATTCAAGAATCCCAATTAGTTTCTCATTAAAAAGTAGTGGCGTAACAATGATTTGTTTGGGTTTAAACTCTCCCGACGACGAATACGTAACATACGATTCATCCGAAATATCGTTTAAGCTTACCATTTGTTTGGAAGAGGCCACCTGCCCAATAATCCCTTCATCAAGTTTTATCCGGTTTTTCAGTTTACTGGGATCGAAGCCAGAAGAGCTCAACAATTTCAAAAACTTATAATCCGGGTCATACATATGAATACTCCCTAACTGAGAATGTAAAAATTCCATCATAAAAGCAAGAGCTTGTGACGAAATTTCAGTCGGGTTCAGGTTCCCCCGCAGCTTCTCATTGATGGAATTAATACCTGCCGTAAACCACGAATCTTTTTCTGTTCTTTCATGTGATTCTTTAAGTTCACCCACCATTTTATTTAGGGCAATACTTAACTCATCCTGGTCTGATCTCGGCACAATTTGGCTACTATAATCGCCATCAGCAACTTCTTTCGTGTAATTGATTACTTCCCTTAGTCCGTATTGAATTTCCCGGAATGAATTAGCCAGCTCTCCAATCTCATTATCGGTATCAATTGAAAGTTCAGCTGTCAGATTCCCTTTTGCAATGACAGCAAATTTATCAACCATTTCGTGTACAGGGGAGGTAATCGACCGGCTAATCAGTTCAGAAATCAGAAAGACTATAATAATCAGCATAAAGACAATTAAAACAATACCTACGAGTAGCAGGTTATTTGTCACCTTACTTAGGGAAGAAATGGCTCTGGCAAAATCGTCATAATAGACTTTCATCTGCTCTAATTCTTTAGCGATCTTCTCGTCAACTTTAGCGACAGAGCTGCTATTATAGGCTAAAACTTCATTTTTTATTTTCTCTCCTTGCTCATAAACGATATCCGTAATTTGCTGAGCCTCATCCATCTTCTCGAGATCCAGCAATAAGAGTAATTTAATCCGGCTAGCCATCAAAACAGCATTTGACCGATCACCACTATAAGCCTCTCTGTAGCTATTAAAAAGAGTATCAACAAATTCTTCATTGGGTAGTTGAGCTAACTGCTCAATGACAGCGAAGTTCAGTGCCATCTGGTTGGCAGCTTCCATTTTAGCGACTGCCTTATCCCGCCATTCTTCATCATTCGAAATCTGGTAGCGATAAAAATCCTCAATACCTTCATGAAACACATTGTTATGTACTCGCTCCGCATTAATCATCAGATTAAGTGTTTTACCCGTGTTGTAAAAGAAGTTGGATACAAAGCCTAAAACGATCAAACTAAGGATAGAAAAAAGACTTAAAATCCGGAGTTTATTCCGGAGCTTCAGCCCACTGAAGTTAACCATGGTGATTTGGATTATTTTTCCCAAAAATAGGAAATGATTGTTAAGTCAAATCATACTTTATGAAATTGTTTAAGTGAGTTATCAAATGTCAGTTTACTAAAGCGAATACCTAACTGGCAAGCTCAAAAAGCAACAATCCACATAAAACGCTATACATCAAGATATTTACTCTTAGCAAAACAATCAGCTTAAGCAAAAACACACCAAAACCAAGCATGAACTGCCCCCTCTTCTTTTCCCAAAAAATTTAGGGTCAATGATCACGTCATCAGCTTATTTAGTAAAAATAGGCTGCGATCCTACTTCTGTTGTCCTCCTGAAACTATACTTTAAACCTCCAAAGTCTGTTTAAAGTATAGTTTTCATTTCTGGTTATCTGACATCTTCTGGATACCTGGTTACCCTACTTACTTCGCCAACTTAGATACCGGCTATCCACTTTTTAGAAACAAAAGATCCTGCTTTGGAGCGGGATTTTTTGTTTTATGCATTGACCTTAGCCAACTTTTCTTGTAGCAATCCGGGAATCTCTGAGGGCTCTTTGGCTACCGGCACATTGGCTTTGGCAAAAGCCTTAATCTTTTCTTCCGCCGTTCCTGAGCCACTGGAAATTATAGCTCCGGCATGTCCCATTCGCTTTCCGGGCGGCGCCGTTTGTCCGGCAATAAACGACACCACCGGCTTAGTCATGTGCTTGGCGATGTACTCGGCAGCCTGCTCTTCGGCATCGCCACCAATTTCACCAATCAGCACCACAGCTTCGGTTTCCGGATCGTTTTCATACATTTCAAGCAAATCAATATAGTACAATCCAGCGACGGGATCTCCCCCAATGCCAACCACTGTGCTCTGTCCCATATCATTCATGGTCAACATATTCACCACCTCATAGGTTAAAGTACCACTACGCGACATCAATCCAATGTTTCCTTTTTTGAAAATCATCCCCGGCAAAATGCCAATTAGCGCTTCATCGGGTGTAATCAATCCCGGGCAGTTGGGCCCAATCAATTTGGTTCCGTTGCGTTCAATAACGGAAGTCACCCGAATCATATCCTGAATAGGCACCCCTTCAGAAATGGCCACCACCAATTCGACTCCTGCATAAGAAGCTTCCAGAATGGCATCGGCAGCAAAGGGAGCCGGTACAAATATAATCGAGGTATTAGCTCCTGTTTGTTTAACGGCCTCAGCAACGGTGTCAAAAACAGGAATCCCATCAACCACTTGTCCGCCTTTTCCGGGCGAAGTTCCGGCTACAATATTAGTTCCATATGCTTTCATCCGGCCGGCATGAAATTGTCCGTCACGGCCGGTAATTCCCTGCACCAGTAGTTTTGTATCTTTATTTACGAGAATACTCATTGCTTCAATTTTTATGATTCCTGAACTCGACTTAACTCAATAGCCTTCTTGGCTGCTTCGCTCATGGTTTGCACCGTTGGCAATCCTTTTTCTTTCAATAAGGCCAGCCCTTCCTTGGCATTAGTACCTGACAAACGCACCACGATCGGCATCTTCGACCCAATGGTGTCCAGCGCTTCAATCAAGCCACGGGCCACATCATCACAACGGGTAATTCCCCCAAAAATATTAATCATTACTGCCTTTACATTCTTATCCGAAATCAGGATATTCATGGCGTCCACCACTTTTTGCGGGTTAGAGCTTCCGCCAATATCCAAAAAGTTGGCAGGTTCGCCACCATACAGCTTAATCATGTCCATAGTAGCCATGGCCAGTCCGGCACCATTCACCATACAGCCAATGTTTCCATCGAGTTTCACATAGGACAAGCCTTTTTCATGCGCATCAATTTCTTTAAGTTCATCCTCATCGGCTTCGCGCATAGCTTCAATTTCAGGTTGACGATACAGCGCGTTATCATCAAAATTCATTTTACCATCAATCGCCCATATTTTATGATCGGGAGTCAGCACCAAGGGGTTAATTTCTGCAATTGTAGCATCCGTTTCGACAAATAAAGTATACAACTTCTGAAGAATGTCGGCTGCTTTTCGGGCCAATTTAACATCGCCAAACAACTGCATACCAATCGCACGGGCCTGGAAATCCAGCAAGCCAGTCAGTGGATCAATGGGAAACTTATGAATCAGTTCCGGCGTTTTTTTAGCCACTTCTTCAATTTCCACTCCTCCTTCGGCACTCGCCATGAGGGTCACCGACTTGGTATTTCGATCATTAATAAGACCAACGTAAAATTCCTTTTCAATGTCGACCGCATCAGCCAGCAAAATTTTCTCCACAATTAAGCCTTTGATGTCCATCCCCAGAATCTGAGAAGCTGCATCCACCGCCTCCTTTTTGTTGTTAGCCAGTTTCACTCCGCCGGCTTTTCCGCGTCCGCCAACGAGCACCTGCGCTTTTACGACAACCAGGCCGTCTTTCTTTGCCATTGCTTTTTCTACTTCCTCAACCGAATGGCAAAGCACATCGTTCGGTACCGGAAGGTCGTATTTCTTGAAGATTTCCCGGGCTTGATATTCGTGTATCTTCATAAAGTATTTATTAAAAAAGGTTAGAAAATTCTAGTCTGGTTTAAATGTATCAAAATATCCAGAGGCATGGAAGTATTTCACTCATAGTCCCAAGCTATTTTAAAACATATAAACACCCGCATTACTGAATTGTTTGTACCAAATTCCCAAAGCGACACAATCGGTTACTGGCTGCTCAATCCCTACGAAAACAGGACTGAGCCAGGAACCAGAAATGTGACTTATTTCATTCTTATAAATAATTTTTCGGATTAAAATGAAGATTAAAGAACCGGACAAAACACAGAAATACCGGCCTCCATACAAATTGATCGAACAAAAATTTCTCTTCAAAATTGGAGATGATCCTTAAAAGTGTCAGGGTCATTGGCAAAAGCTAAAAATAACTGTAATTTTGGGCGCACAGATTTTACGAGCTCAAAACCATGAGCTTTTCAGATTAATAAACGCCAACGGACAAGATAAAAAAATGAAAGAGGAAGTTATTCAACTTATCAAACAGGAAGCTGAAGCGATTGCAAAAATTCCTGTAACCGACCAATATGAGGAAGCAATCCGGATCATTGAGGAACGCGTTCATCAAAATAAAGGCAAGCTGGTAGCCAGCGGTATGGGCAAAGCAGGACAAATTGCTTTAAACATTGCTACGACCTTTAGTTCGACCGGTACACCGGCTGTTTTTTTGCATCCCAGCGATGCTCAACATGGCGACCTTGGCGTTGTTCAACCCAACGATGTCTTGTTGTTAATTTCCAACTCCGGAAAAACACGCGAAATCGTCGAGCTGGTCAACCTGGCTGATAACCTTTACGAAAACATTCCAATCCTGGTGATTACCGGAAACCCCGACAGCGAATTGGCTCAACTGGCCAATGCCGTTCTTGCCACAGGCAATCCGGATGAAGTATGCACGCTGGGATTGACACCCAGTACTTCCACCACGACCATGACCGTCATTGGCGATATTCTGGTGGTGCTGATGATGAAAAAAATTGGATTTACAAACGAAGATTACGCTAAGCGCCACCACGGTGGCTATTTGGGAGACAAATCCCGCACACAGGCTCGTCTTCTTCAAAATAAGAAATAAACCATGCGCATTACACGAGAAAATACTGTCGGTTTAGTAATCGACATTCAGGAGAAACTGGTACCCGCAATGGCTGAAAAGGAAACCTTAACGGCAAATTGCAAAATTTTGATCGAAGGTTTGCAAACCCTTCAAATTCCATTGCTGGTCACCCAGCAATACACCAAAGGACTGGGAGAAACCATCCCTGAAATCAGCACCCTCATTCCGGATTTTTCTCCGATTGAGAAACGCGATTTCAGCTGCTGCGACGAAATAGCAGTAAGCGAACAACTGAAGGCTCAAGCTGCCAAAAATGTAATCATTTGTGGAATTGAAAGTCATGTGTGCGTATTACAAACGGCCATCGACCTGAAAGAATCGGGCTACACTCCGGTAGTGGTGATGGATTGTGTCTCCTCACGTTCATTGGATGATATGGACTTAGCGGCTGAGCGTTTCCGCTACGAAGGCATTCTCATGACTTCGTATGAATCGATTTTGTTTGAACTAACCCGCTCGGCTGCTGCGGCTGAATTTCGGACGATTTCAAAATTGGTTAAATAAAACCATTCCGAAACAAACTCTAATTAACAGAGCAATAATACATAAGCCGGAGAGATTAACATTTCCGGCTTTTTTAATGCAAAAAAAACACCAACTCACAGGCGATTTTGTATTTTTAGGCACATGGATTACAGACTCAATATTGGCTTCGATGCGAAAAGGGCATTTCTGAATGATGCCGGACTTGGGCACTTCAGCCGAAACACCATCCTTTCCCTATCGGGGTTCTATCCAGAGAACAACTACTTTCTGTTTACTCCCAGCGAAGAGCCGGATCGATTTCTGGCTCCTGAAAACTCAACCATCATTCACCCCACCAATGCTTGGTGGCGAATGGTCAAACCTTGGTGGCGAACGTATAAAATTACCTCGCTCGCCCAAGCGGCTGAGCTGGATATTTACCATGGCCTGAGCAATGAGTTACCCCATGGAATAGAACAAACCGATATTAAACGTGTGGTCACCATACACGACCTCATTTTTATGCGATTTCCGGAATTTTATAAAACGGCCGACCGTAAAATCTACCTGCGAAAGGTGAAACACGCCTGCCAGGCAGCCGACAAAATCATTGCCATCAGTGAGCAAACCAAACAGGATTTGATCCAATTCATTGGGGCAAACCCAGCGAAAATAAAAGTCATCTACCAGGCTATTAACCCAATTTATTTCAAGAAAGCATCAGCGGAAGACTTGCAGGATACCCAAAAGCGATTAGCCCTTCCACCCCATTTCATGCTAACCGTGGGCACACTTGAAGCCCGAAAAAATCTAGGGTCCATACTAAAAGCTATCGACAAACTTAAGAGCAACACCCCACTGGTGGTCATCGGTAAGAAAACAAATTACCTGCACCACCTGAAGCCATTGATTCAGAAGTTGGGTGATCAACTTATTTTTCTTCATGAGGTGGATGATGCCGATCTGAGTAGACTTTACCAGTTGGCCAAATTGACGATCTACCCTTCGGTTTTTGAAGGTTTTGGCTTACCCATTGCCGAAGCGCAAGCCTGCGGCTGTCCGGTGATCACCTCCAATATCAGCAGTATGCCGGAAGCAGGAGGCGATGGCGCACACTATATTCAGCCCAAAAAACCCAAGGAAATCAGCCAGGCCATCCAACAAATCAGCGAAGATGTCAACTACCGTGACATCCTGATTTTAAAAGGCCAGCTAAACGCCGAACGCTTTACGACAAAAGCTTATGCCCAACAATTGATGACCCTTTACAATAAATTACACCATGCATAACGACTTAAAAAAAGCACTTGAAGTGCTACAAAACGGAGGAATTATTCTGTACCCCACCGACACTATTTGGGGAATAGGCTGCGACGCCACCAACGAACAAGCGGTTGCGCGTATCTACCAACTCAAAAAACGGGAAGACTCCAAAAGCATGCTAGTACTCATGGAAAATATTAATTTTTTGAGTCGCTATGTAGAAGAAGTACCCGAAATTGCCTATGATTTAATTGAAGTGAGCGACAAACCGCTGACCATCATCTATCCGGCCGCTAAAAATCTGGCTAAAAACCTGGTGGCTGAAGACGGCAGCATTGGCATACGAGTAACGACCGAAGATTTTACCCGCCAGTTGATTCAGCGTTTCAAAAAACCACTGGTTTCTACTTCAGCAAACATCAGCGGGCAAAGTTCGCCTGCCTTTTTTGATGAGATTAGCCCCGAGATTATCGATGCGGTCGATTATGTGGTGGAATACCGCCAGGATGACCTCACTCCCCAAAGCCCATCAGGCATCATTAAGCTTGGTATTGGCGGCGAGATTCAGATTTTAAGGAAATAGACTACGGACAGCCACTAAGGATTCGAGCCTTTTAAAATGCCTTGAATCCTTAGCCTGCGTCATCAGAACGGCAGAACAGGTAAATAACGACACCCAACCACACTTCGTCTATTCTCCCCAGGTTCAAGTCCGAATATTCCGGGTATCTTCTGCGTTGCTTCTGGGTATCTTCTGGGTATATAAACATTCAAAATACCCTGAATCAACATTGAAAATTCGCAGCATATCCGAAGATGGTCTTATTTTAAGAGCCGTCTACCTCAGCCCTAAGTTCCTTTGCAATTGTGGGTAGATAAAACTTAAGGAGCTCAATAGAATGCCTATCTTTGCCTGCTTACGAAATTTTACCCCAATAATTCATCAAATCATGATCAAACAAATTGCTCTCTATGCTCTGAGCTGTATCTTATTTTCAACAACAGCCTATGCAAACACAGTGTCAAGCACTGATTCAACATCAATTGCCCGACTACAAGAAGTCGCTTCAACCATCAAGGTTAACTCGCCCTCCAAAGGCGACCAGTCTATCGGCACACCGAATGTGCCTTCCGATGTTCAGCTCAAACTGGTTAGCTCCGATTGTCTTCCGGTTGTTGCAGCTGATGGCTCAATTGTTTCGCCCCTGGTCGATACCGAGGTGCATCTTTACTATGTATTAAGTGATCGGAATGGAAATAAAACGGACGTTCCCTCCATTTCGGTTCTTGTTCCGGGACGATACCAGAACACGAAGCAATCGAATCCGAAACCTTTTGTTGTTCCGGCACTTCGCGAATGGCTGGGTCAGGAAGGAGATTTCATTGTATCCGAAAAAATGGAGCTTGCCGTAGATCCGAAGTACAAGTCGGAATTGCAAGAGATAGCCGAAACATTGGCCCGCGATTATTCGGAACTGTTGGGCAAAAAAATGACAATCCGCTATAAACTTCCCAAGAAAGGCAACATCTTTCTTACCCTTAACAATGATGAAAAAACCGTAGGAAATGAAGGCTATGTACTGGAGATTAAGGACTGGATAAGCCTTAAAGCCAACACCAGCAAAGGCTGTTTCTGGGGAACCAGAACACTGCTGCAGCTGATGGAACAGTCTGACCGTATTCCAAAGGGGCTTGCCCGCGACTATCCGAAATACGAACGCCGGGGTTTTATGCTGGATGTAGCCCGCAAATTTTTCACCATCGATTTTCTTCGCGATTACGTCAAATTTATGTCGTACTACAAAATGAATGAATTCCAGATTCACCTGAACGACAACGGATTTAAACAGTTCTTCAACCACGATTGGGACAGCACTTATTCGGCTTTCCGCCTCGAAAGCACCACCTTCCCCGGGCTTACAGCCAAAGATGGTCATTACAGCAAAAATGAATTTATCGACCTCCAATTATTGGCTCAGCAATACGGGGTAAATATTGTTCCCGAGATTGACGCTCCCGCACACACCCTGGCCTTCTACCATTACGATAAGGAATTGGGAAGCAAGGAATATGGCTACGACCACCTCGATCTCGACAATCCCAAGACCTATCAATTTATGGATGCTCTTTTCAAAGAATACCTAGAGGGTCCAAATCCAGTTTTCATTGGAAAAGAAGTTCATATCGGAACCGATGAGTATTCGAATAAAGTAGCTGAGAAGTTCCGTGCCTTTACCGACCGGTACATTCGGTATATCGAATCATTTGGCAAACGAGCCCGTGTTTGGGGAGCTTTAACGCACGCCAAAGGAACCACGCCGGTAAAATCGGAAAATGTCATTATGGATGCCTGGTATAACGGTTACGCCAACCCAGCCGACATGATTGAGCTAGGTTACGACTTGGTTAGCATTCCGGACGGACTGGTTTACATTGTACCGGCTGCCGGCTATTACTACGACTACCTTAACGACCAATATTTATACGAAAACTGGGAGCCGGTTCAAATCGGCAAAGCGGTGTTTCCGTTTGGACACCCTCAGATTTTGGGTGGGAAATTTGCGGTTTGGAACGACCACGTTGGCAATGGCATCTCGGAGAAAGATGTGCATCGCCGCGTGTTGAACTCGATGAAAGTCCTGTCACAAAAAATGTGGATGGGCAATAGCATAGCACTTAGCTTCGATGAATTCCAATCGAAAGCTACCAAGCTGAGCGAAGCTCCCGGAGTCAACGTAGCAGGACGGGTAAAATCGAAAAGCGAGCTGGTGCTGCACTATACGTTCAACAAGACCAAAATTCAAGATCGGTCGGCCAATGAATATCATGCCCAAGCTGGTAAAAAGACAAAAGCCGTTTCCAGTAAGAACAGTCGGGCACTGCTGCTGCCCAAAGGGTCGGTTGTTCAATTACCTGTCGATGAAATCGGATACAATTATACGGTAAGCATCACCATTAAACGAGAAAAAGCACTGCCCGGAACTGTGCTTTTCGAATCGCCCAATGCCAAACTTTGGTTGAGTGATGTAGGAACCGGCAAACTGGCGTTCTCGCGTGATGGTTACACCTTTACCTTTGACTATACCGTCCCGGAGAACGAATGGACCACCATCGTCATTGAAGGCGACCACAAAGGAACATCTCTTTTTGTAAATGAAAAACAACTGGAGCGCCTGGAAGGGAAAAAGCAGGAATTTAACGAAGGGAAAGATAAAATCGCCTGCATTCAAACGCTTGTATTCCCACTCCGTCACTTAGGCTCGAAAACGAATAGCGAAACGTTCATGATTGATGAACTAAAGGTTTTCAATTGTAAGCTATCCGAAAAAGAAACCAAGAACTAATTCATTTGCTTATTGCATGCAGCGAGGGCTTACCGAAAGGTTAAGCCCTCATTTATTTTCGGTCAGTTCTCCACAAATCCCACCATAGGAACCCCTACCCCAGCCCCCCCAAATACAAGCATATTCCCTATTTAAATCCGTGTGTGGTTTGATTCATTTTTGATCCTATTTAACGAGATCCGCCTATCAATATTCATTATACGCTTCGAATGAGGTAATAAGGTTTGCCTTATGAGAAATCCATTTGTACGACTAAGGTTTTCAAAAGAATAAGGTTCTTTTAGTCCTAATCGCTTCTAGCACATGCAAACAATCCTTATCTTCACTTTTAACCTTCCCCAACTCAGTTGGGTGCAACAATTGCTTGAAATCGCTCGTTTTAATGGATGTCTAATCTAACTACTGAGGCTTTAACAATAACTTGCAATGGATACAACCCACACACTTGACGACTATTTTAAAGACGGTGCTCCCTGCTTATTATTCAATGTGGAGGAACTAAGCCATACCCCACCGTACGACAACCATTTGGCTCACCGGCACGAGTATTATGAAATTTACCTTTATCAGAAGGGACAAGGAAAACACACCATTGACTTTACAAGCTACGACTACCGACCCGGCTGTGTGTCGGTCGTATTTCCCCATCAGATTCATCAACTTAAATACACCCCCGACTCCCGGGGGCATGTCATCATGTTTAACGAAGAATTGTTTTGCTCCGAAATGCTTCGCAAAGAATTACGAGCCTATTGTGTTGACTTAAAAACAAGGCTCAACCTCCTGAAACTAAGCGAAGCTCAATTCTCCGAAATTCAAGTCCTTTTCCAACTCATCCAATCGGCTTTCAACGATCTGAATGTTCTGGGTAAAGAACAAATCAGGCATTTAATAAAAGTGATTCTACTTAAACTCATGGACTACAGCAAAACCAAAGAACTGTCGCAACAGGAAACATCAGAGTCTGATTTGTATTATTCATTTTCAAATTTGGTCGACCTTCATTTTAAAGAAAAAAGGTTGGTCAGCGAATTTGCCGACCTGCTGAGTACTACCCCAAAAAAACTAAATGCTATTTCCAAAAAGTATGGCGGAATCACCGCTTTGCAGGTTATTCACGAGCGCATTTTCCAGGAGGCCAAACATTTGTTAGCCTTCTCCGGATTGAGCCATAAGGAAATTGCCTACCAGCTCAAGTTTGACTCGCCATCGGCCCTGAACAAGTTTATTCAGAAAAAAGCAGGATGCAGCCCCTCCGACTTACAGAACCGACTAACCCAAATTTATATCAAACAGCACTAAATATATATCGCCTCCTCCTGACAGTCAGGCTACTTTTGCATTCGAAAAACAAGGGAATTCTTCGCCAACCAGAAGAAGCCCAAACGAATTGATTAAAGTAGAAAGTAAGATGGCAAAATTTATTGTTCCTAAAGAGATTTACCATGGACTTGGAAGTCTCGAAAATGTAAAAGAATTAAAAGGCAAAAAAGCTGTAATTGTAATCGGCGGAAGCTCAGTTAAAAAGAATGGTTCACTACAACGAACCCGGGACTTGTTGAAAGAGGTGAATATCGAATCAGTCGTATTCGAGGGTGTAGAAGCCGACCCTTCCATTGCAACGGTCTTAACAGGTGCTCAATTTTTCACTCAGGAACAGCCTGACGTGATCATCGGCTTGGGTGGATGCTCGGCCATTGATGCCGCCAAAGCCATGTGGGTGTACTACGAATATCCGGACTCGAAGCTGGAAGAACTGGCTCAACCCTTTGCCGTAAAACCGCTGCGTAACAAAGCAATCTTTGTCGCGATTCCAACCACCAGTGGCACCGGTACCGAAATTACTGGACTGGCAGTCATTACCGACACTGAAAAGGGGACCAAGTATCCCATCGTGTCGCATGAATTAACGCCCGATGTCGCCATTGTTGATGGTAAACTTTGCAAGTCAATGCCTGCGCATGTTACAGCCAATACTGGCTTAGACGCACTCAGTCACGCCGTGGAAGCATACGTTTCGAACATAGCTGACCGCTACAACGATGCCTTGGCCAAACATGCCACCGATTTGATCTTCAAATATCTTCCAACGGCAGTTAACGAGCCGGAGAATGAGGAAGCCCGCCAGTCCATGCATGATGCATCAAGTATGGCAGGCATGGCCTTCACCAACGTTTGGCTGGGCATTGTCCACTCCATGTCGCACCAACTGGGAGGTACCTTCGGTATTCCTCACGGCTGTGCCAATGCAATTCTGATGCCCAACGTCATTCGTTTCAACAGCCAGGTAACCGACAAGTACAACGAGTTGGCTGCGCTGTTTGGCAAAACAAACGCGGAAGAGCTGGCGCAGGAAATAGCAGTCTTGCGCAGCAAGGTAGGTACCATCTCAACGATCAAGGAATATGGCATCGACGAAAAAGGATGGGCTGAAAAAATTGACCTCTTGGCCGAAAACGCCCTAAAAGATCCCTGTACCTTATTTAATCCACGTAAACCAAAGCTGGAAGAAATAAAAGCTATTTACCAAGCTTGCTACGAAGGACTAAAGGTTAATTTTTAATCTAATCCACAGCGACTTCAACCAAATAATAGGCTATCCCCAAAAAGGATAGCCTATTTTATGATATCCATTCAAGATCTAATCTTGAAACTTATCCATTCATCGCTGTTCATCTTCTTGCCTCAAAAAATTAATCTTACCGAATCAAATCTCTAACAAATAAGTCTGTCCTTTCTCGGTTTCCATTTCAACCAGCTTTCCTTCGTAGCTGATGCGGGCATTATTCCCATTTTTTGAGAGCAGCGACGCTTCAATTAACTTTCCATTTTCCCATTTCATAGCGATTTCAAAGCCACCCCGGGCGCATAAACCACTTACTTCGCCTTCTTTCCAAGAGGAAGGCAAGGCGGGCAGCAACCGTATTTCATCGGTATGACTTTGCAGCAGCATCTCAGCAATTCCGGCTGTTGCCCCCAGGTTACCGTCAATCTGGAAAATATGAGGCGGATGTAAGTCAAACAGGTTTGGGCTTACTTGTTTTTCAATCAGTCGGGAAATGTGTTTATTACTCTCATCGCCATCAAACAAGCGGGCGTAAAAGTTAATCATCCAGGCCCGACTCCATCCGGTTTGTCCGCCACCGGCCGACAAGCGTTTGACCAAGGTTTTTTGGGCCGCTTCAAACAGCTCAGGCGTATTCTTATTGATCTGGTTCGAAGGGTATAAAGCATACAGATGCGAAATGTGCCGATGCCCAACTTCTACTTCTTCGTAATCTTCATACCATTCCTGAATGGTGCCATCCTTGCCAATTTTGATCGTGGGCAACTTTTGAAGCGCCTCGGTAATTAAAGGGGTCAGCCCGTTTGGCTGATTCAATATTTTTTCGGACTGCAAACAAGCGTTGAAAACATCCCGGATAAGCTGAATATCAATGGCGGCCGCCACCGTATTTCGAAGCTTCTTTCCGGTTTTCGGATCAATATAACTGTTTTCGGGAGAGTAAGACGGAGCCGTTACCAATTCCCCCTGTTCGTTCTCCTGTAAGAAATCGAGAATAAACCGCGCCGCACCACTTAACACGGGGTAAGCCTGGTCTTTTAAGTACACCTGATCATGCGTGAATTCATAATGACGCCAAAGGGTGATTGACATCCAGGCACCAGCCATAGGAAAACAATAGCCATTATTAACTTGTGATGCTTTGGTAGAGCCGCTGGCCGTTGTCCGTCCAAACGGATTGGATACATGATGAGCCATCCAACCATCGGTATCCAGAAATTTCGCTGCAGTTACCTGTCCTTTTTCCGACAAGTTTTGCATGAAACCCGATAAAGGGCGCATGGTTTCGCTTAAGTTACAAACGTGGGCCGGCCAGTAATTCATTTGCAGGTTAATGTTTAAATGAAAGTCAGAGTCCCAGGCAGCCCACATCTCTTTGTTCCATATTCCCTGCAAGTTGGCCGGAAGAACAGCCTTGCCGCCCGAACTGGTCAACAGCAGATAGCGCCCATATTCAAAAAACAATTCCGTAAGATGCTTGTCTTCCTTGGTTTCTTTCAGATTTGCCAAACGAATATCGGTCGGAATGGTATCGCCATCGCCAGGAGCAATATCAAAGCGAACACGATTCATAATTGCCGCATGGCTGGCGATATGTTCTGCTTTCGCCGTTTCGTAATCAATTGCCGAAGCCGTTTCAATCGATTGCTCACAAATCGCCAAAGGATCAATCGTCCGGTCAAAATTCATGAGGTCGGCATTATAGTCGGTTGCGGCAGTAACCAGCACCGTAAACTCATCGGCGTTTTCAACAATCAGGTTATTTCCTGCCGAAGTAAGTTCTCCGGTTTTGTTTTTCACCGATACTATTCCCGCAAACTTAAGATGGTAGCCTCCTTCACCCGAGCCTCCCGGATTATCATCATAGCCATTGGGATCATCAAAAATCTGCCCATCAATAATAAGGGAATTCCCCCTAATATATTGCTCGACATCCGTTTCTCGTTCAAAATTCAGCTCACTCGTTACACGTTCACCATTCAGGCTTTTAAAGTGATAGAAAATTGTATTGTACTTGGTTGAAATGAACGATTCGCGAATAAAACGCTTGCCCTGAATCAGATATTGAACCGTGCTAATGCCCATTTGCAGATTCAGCTCTCGCCTGTAGTCCTGTGTATTCTCGTGATTGTTGAATGATATGAACAAATCACCCAGTGTTTGATAAGACCTGATAGAAGTGGGAGAAATGGCCAAGTGTTGCATACCATACTCCAATGCCTGGTCATATTTGCCAGCCAAATTGAGTTCCTGAAATTTAGCGTAATGGACTTTCGCATCTTCGGGTATCGGATCTTCGGGGCAACCTCCCCAAAGCGTTTCTTCATTCAACTGAAGCTTCTCTCTTTCGGGGGCGCCATGTACCATCGCTCCTAATTTTCCATTCCCTAAGGGTAATGCTTCGAACCAATCAGCAGCAGGCTGTTGATACCACAACACACTGTCCGTGTCTCGTTGCATTTGATTGGTTTTACTGCAAGCTGACAATAAGAGTATGGCCAGTACTTGGGTCAATACTCTAAAAATTAGACTTCTTTTTATCATTTCTTTCTCTTTTTTCGGCAATAAATATCAAAAACGGTAACAATCTGTCGGTTAATTTTGCACCCCAAGTTATCAAAACATATTCCAAAGGCATTTGTATAGAAGCCTCTTCGAAATAATTCATTTTCATTCTAAATAATAAAAGTATGTTTCGGTTCTGTTCTGCCTTACGG
Source organism: Sunxiuqinia sp. sy24 (assembly GCF_052677165.1). Lineage (NCBI taxonomy): Bacteria > Pseudomonadati > Bacteroidota > Bacteroidia > Marinilabiliales > Prolixibacteraceae > Sunxiuqinia > Sunxiuqinia sp. sy24. The sequence continues at coordinate 34,476 of NZ_JBQYLH010000024.1, read as the reverse complement.
ACAATTGCCTGACTCCCCCACTTCACGGGCAGTTAAAAAGCACGGCCTACGGGGGTTTTGAAATAGAAAACCTAGAACTATCAACATTTTTCTTAACCGTAAAAAACGCCAAGGAAGCGCGAAGAAGTGAACATATGGATCCGTCAACATAGGGACTTATGTACTCAGGACCTGAGAACTAAAACTCCAAATCCCAAAATCCAAACAGTCAAACGCATAAAGTCGAAGAACTGAAAACAGCCAACTGACAACTGTCACAACCACACCGCAGCTATTCTGCATTAAACTTAAAAATCATATCAAACCCACTGTCGTTCGATGAGTTGTTCAGCTGAAAAAACAAGAAACGAAAAAGCTCATATTCGAGTTTCACCTCGTACTTGGCCATGTCTTTCTGGTTGGTTTCGCCAAACCGCTGCTCGTAACTCACAAATAAATCGTTGGTCAGATACTTGCCCACCACCACGGTTGCATTTTCAAAATTGCCTTCACTTTTCACTTCAATGTAATCTACATTCAGCTTATCGCCCAAAAAGTTGGTTAGTTGCGAAGAGAGGATGGAAGCGGCCGCCTGACCAGCCATATCACCCGCTCCGCTTACATTTTCCTGCTGATCCATGGTCAGCTCATTCATGCTTTTACCAAACAGGATGTATGATAAGGCATCTCCCTCACTTACGCTACTGCCATCAAGACTGAAATTCACACTGGGTTCTTCGGCAGTTCCACTGATCATCACACTTAGCTCCTGTTGAATTCGCTCCGCATTCCGGAAATTATAGTTGGCCGTAATGTTCATTTGCGGCATCAGCTTTTCGCCCCCCTGAAAGCTGATGGTTCCCGACTCAATCATAAAGGTACGACCAAATAAATCGTACTGCCCGCGCACCACGTCAACAGTTCCAAACAGCTCAAAGAATTCTTTATGCTTTATAAACTCTAGATCGCCCGACAGTTCGATGTGCATATCTTCATTCTTGATCCAGGTGTTTTTCGGAATTTTTAGCCGCACTTCCCCCGTCAAATTGTCAAAATAGTCGAAATTCAAGCTGTCGATCGCAATGGACTCAACAAGCGTTACAGACACCGAGTCCTCTCTGGCGTGTTCCATTCGTTCCAGCTCGCGGGCAAGAATCGATTGGGGCAATTCCGGTTCTATCATTTTTCCCATCAGGTTAAAAATGGCCGGCAGGTAAATCTCGCTCTTCGGAATATTCAAATCGCCATCAAATTGCACATCCTCTTTGTTTCCTTCGAGGCTGGCCTTCCCCGAGACCTGCATATTGAACTGCTTGTGATTAACCGGGTTGAATTGATCAAACAGCAGTTGAATGCGCGAATTGCTGACATCGCCCTTGTAAAAGTAGGAGCTAAAGCCAATTTGCCCGGAGCCGGTCAGAAGGCCATCCTCCGACCGAATCAACAAAGTATCCAGTAGCACTTCTTCCTCCTGAAAATCGATCCCAAACTTGATTTCGCGGTAATCGACTCCATACTCCGGCATACGCAACGAAGCTTCCTGTAACTGTAATCCTCCCTTCGGATTGGGCGATTCCACCGTACCACTCACATCAACACGCCCTTCAATATACCCCGAAACCTCCTGACCAAAATCCAGCGTTTGCAATACCGCCAGCGGAAACTTGTCGATACTCAACCAGCCCTCAATAGAATCCTTCGTGCTGAAATCAACCGCCATACTGTCCAGTTTCAGGCTGAAGGGGATGGCTCCCGAAAAAGCAATTTCCCCACTATCCTGCGGGACCAGCTGCACATCCATATCGAGCCGATCTTCCGCATAATCGAAGGTACCACCAAAGTTGGTGAACCGATAACCGTTCAGCACCGCATTTTGCAATCCAAAATCGCCTTGCAGCAGCGGAGCCTCCGAAGTTCCTGTTAGCTTCATCTTAGCCTGAATCTTTCCCGATGCCGGCACATCCTGATCCAACAGTTTCAGCAAGCGGGTTAAGTCAACATTACCGACATCAAGCGTAAAGTCCTCTTCACCCTGCCGGCTGATGAGCCCATGCGCCAAAACATACTGACTCGAATCCGTTGTTCCCGAAGCCAGCTTAAACGCATCAAGCCGGTAGTTGACTGAGTCCATCTCGAAAATAGCCGGAGGGTTTTGTAGTTCCCAATGCTCCTGCTCGAAATCAATCCACCAATCAGCCAAGCTGACGCGAAGTTGATCGCTCAAAGCAAGGCCGGCCTGCAAGCCACTAGTCAGCTTATCGGCTGCCAAACGGCCATCCAGCCAGACGGAATCTGGTGAGGCGTCCACTTGGAAAACCAAAGAATCTACCCTTAGTTGGTCCTGAACCAACTCATAAGCCCGAATACGAGCCTGAACCACTGTATCCAACTTGGCAAGCAGGCCGTGCGCTTCTACCTCCATGCGCTGCATGCTCAGGTTTTGATACAACGTATTATTCAATTCAAGGGTTGACTCCATATTCAGCGAATCCACCGTTCCCCAAAGATGGGCTCCTAGTACTCCGTTAGTCGTCAGGTCCTCCAATGGCAAGTAGTTTCTGAATTCATTCAGCCCATCAAACGAAACGGACAGCGTGAGATCTGACTGGGACTGCAAACTGTAGTTTCCTTTTGCTGTGAGCTGCATTTCCTTCGTTTGCATGCGCAGCGAATCAATCTGTAAATTCTCCTTCTCATAAGCCAGCGCAGCCATCATAGTATCCAACTGTAAAGACTGAAAGGTCGATTGCTGCATATAAAGATTTCCTTCAGCTTGCAGACTCTTTGGATCAAATCCCCGGCCTTCAAGATGGGCAGTAATATTCAGATTCGACTGCAGGCTGTCCCTCCCCGCGAGTTGCGACAGGTCTAGTTCTTCAGCTGTCAATTCAATGGAATAAGCTGGATCGTCCAACAGATTTTCAATATCCGGCTTTAGCTGAAAGCTTCCAAAAGCGCCCTCGCCCCGAGCCATTCCTGTTAACCGACCTCCATACAGATCAAACATCAGTATCAACTCATCAACCGGCCGTCCAACCAAAAGCAAATCCCTGAAGTCACCCTCCAGTCTAGCCTCCGCTGTTTTCAGGTCAGTTCCCCGGCCATCCAGCCGAAGCTTGCCATTCACCAAATAGTTTAAGGAAGGATCGCCCAGCCAATGCGCCAAATCAACTTGCTTCAGTTCGCCTTCCAGTTGATACTGAAGAGGGGCATCGATAGGCTCAACTAAAAAAGGCACCAAGTTTGCTGAGTTCAGCTTTAGATAAATTTGCTGATCCCCATCCGACACCTTAAACGTGGCCGAAACCGCGTCTTCCTCGAGCGAAGCGTCCAACGTAAAAACGGGGCTAGCCGGCAAGTTGAAGCCTGCGAGGAAAAACTCAAACTCCTGAAGCGCCAGCGGCTCACTACTCAGGCTGGCAGTTCCTTTCCGCTTAGGCAACTCGACGTAACGTCCCTTTCCATTCAGCTTGTTACGGGCTGTCTTGATATGAAAATCAGTCAACTGAATAGCCTGGGATGTTCGGCTGAATTGAAATGCCAGTTGCTGCAATTCGAACGCAGGTTGACGAGTTACAAACGCCAACTGACTCAACGTTACCTGCTGCTCTTCAGAAGAAAACTTCAAACTCAAGCGAATATTGAGCTGATCAATCCTGCGGGGAATGATGGTATCTACAGCATTAATCCGGATTCGACCGGTCACCAGATTGAAGCGGCCAATTTCAAGCCCAAAAGTACTCGGACTAGAAGTGGCATCGACGTCCTCCGTTGTGGGTTTAAGCAAGTGCTGTACATTCCAGCTGGAGTCCGCTTCCTGCTGGAAATTAAAATAGGGATGACTAATCCGTATCTGGTGTACCTGAAGCTGCCGACTCAACAAAGGCCATAGGCTGTAGTCCAGCGCTAGTTCATCGATGTACGCCAAGGTGTCCTGATCCTGCTTCAGTAAAACCCTTTTCAACTGTAGGTTGGTGAAATAATTCCCCTCCAGAGCGCCAATGGTCAACTGCCCATTGATGGCTGCCGAAATCTGCTCTCCCGCCTCTCGGGCCAGTTTCTGCTTCACGGGCCTGGTCTGAATCAGCAAACCCGCCAGCAGCAAAACCAGCAGGAGTATCAGGAAGAAATATCCCAGCAGTCGCAAACTATATCTGATCACTTTTTTCATGCTTCAGTTCGTTCAATTTAAAAGGCTTGTCCTACACTGATAAAAAACTGGGGACTTCGCTTTTCATTCCAAACCGGAAATCCCAAGTCCAGCCGCACCGGACCAATAGGCGTATCAATACGCAAACCACCACCAGCCGCATAGGCCAGTTCATTCAATTGGTAAGTGTAACCTTGTCGCCATACATTTCCTCCATCCAAAAAAACGACACCACTAAAGCGCCAGAATATTGGATAACGCAATTCAATATTACCCTCCAAAATACTTTTACCACCCAAAGGCGTTCCGCTGTCACGCTTAGGCCCCAGCTCCGAGCGGTTCCAGCCTCGTACCGAGTTACTTCCGCCTGAGTAAAACCGATCTTCAACCGGAATAAAACCGCTGCTGTCGGCCGAGCTGATTCCTCCTGCCATGAGTCGAGCAGCCAGCACCCAATCGCCCAATTCCTGATAATGACGCACATCACCCCAAAGTCGGGTGTAATTAAAATCGCTGCCAAACACATGTCCATTCACCTTATAGCCCATAGACAGCTTAAAGCCCTGCTCAGGTGAAAATTTGGGTTTGGAGTTATCAAAGATTGTACTCAACAATATCCCGGATTTATTATAAGCAAACTTCTCATTTTCCCGGTCAGGTAACTCCACATCTCCAGCCTCAACCTGTTGCTCTACTTTCTCAAAGTAATAGGTTGCTGTGCTGTTCAGCCTGTTGTTAAAACGGTAAGTAACCGGCACATTGATCCCGTAGGTTCGGGTTTCGTAGCCCGGCTCCGAGTTGCGACTGATAAATGGATTGAGCGAGATGGTGCTCCTTTTCCCGATAAACTGAGGTTGAATCCACTTTAAGCTTACATGGTAAGGCTCAAGGGCCGAATGCTTTGCATACAAGTTGATACGCCGGGCACTTCCAAGGAAGCCAAGGTAATTGAGATTCAGGAAAGTCCGAAACTTATCTTCCGTCCCATAACCAAGCCCCAGGCGAGTGCTCAAGCGGGGAGCTTCCTCAACGAAAAGTCGGACAGGAATGGGGCTCTTTTCTGTGGCGGCATCTTTTTGTGGCAACACCGACACGATGCGAAAGAGCTGCAAAAAATAAAGGTTTTCGCGAGTTTCAGACAAGAGTGATTTATTATACAGCTTACCCTCACTGAAAGCCAACTGCTTGCGGATAAATTCTTCATCAACATGCTTATACCCTTCTATTGTTGTTTCTCCAAAATGACTAACCGGTCCGGGATCGACCGAGTAGGAAATACTGGTCCTTGATTTCTCCGGCTTCAAACGCAGATTATAATCAACTTTAACGTATGCATAGCCCAGATTACGAAAGGCGTTTTCCAGCACCTGTAAATCCTGCTTAATCCATTCATCGCGAAAACGCTTCCCCTCCAGAAGCTTCATCTCGCGAAATACTTTTTTAGTCAATGAATCGAGGTTGACCTCCTGAGCCAAGTTATTTCTCTCAATCACCACGCTATCAACCAACACCGGGTCTCCCTCTTGAATTTGAACAGACACCTTAACCGTTTGCTTATTTTCATTGACCTCCAAAGGGTCTAAAAAAATATGGGCATTCAAGAATCCCTCACTTTGGTAAATACGCCGTAAACGCTCCATATCCAGATCGACCAGGCGCTGACTATACAGAAAAGGAGTTATTTTGGTTACCAGCTTTTCCACGTAAGACACTTCTTTTAAGGCCAGCTGATCGAGCAGAAAATCTTCATCCAATGTTTTATTACCATGAAAGCTCACCTTACGCACCTCATAATTCTCCTGCGCAGCCAAGGGCAAACCGCAGACCCAGAATGCGATGAATAGGCAAACAAGCCGAAAGGATTTTATCATATGCAAATACTTCATTCAAAAAATACGGTTTTCTATCAATGATTCGTTCGTTTCCCAAAAACAAGCTTGTTGCAGAATCGTTTAGTCAGCAACGTTCGTAGCCAATGAAAGGCATTATTCCATCCAACGCACAACAACTTCCTCGTTTTACCTGCCAATTTAAACTAATTCCCTGATCATTAAAAAAGATTCTTATGTTTTGGTTCACGCGATTCCGAATATCCTCAGCCCTTACCAATTTTGTTCCAGTATCTAATTCAATTCAGATTCAACTCTCAAGCCCTGACTGTTCGGGGATAAAACTCCACACCCTTCCCCATAAGCGGGAAGTTACAGGCCAGCATTCAATTGCATAAACAAGCGATTAGGAGCATTTTGGTCAGCAAAAAGTGATTGGCACAATTCTTTCAGGTTAAATTCTTCGTTAGAACAATCGAAGCATGAAAAATCAATCACTGATACGAGCTGCCGCAGGCTTATTTATCCTATCTTTTTTTTTCCTGGTCCTTATTTTGGCCAAAGATATCCTGATTCCCCTAGCCATCAGCACCTTCCTGGCTTACACCATCTATCCGTTGGTTTGGGCCATTGAACGCCGAGGTGTTCACCGTGGGCTGGCTATCATTATGGTCCTTTTGGTCACCCTGTTAATTTTGATGAGTGCGGGTCTGTTTATATCGGCTAAGCTTTCGAACATGACCATCGACTTGACCGAATTGAAAACACAGATGGACGCCAAGATTGATTCGGTACAACATATGCTGGAAGCCAAAGTAGGCATCAACCCGGTCACCATGGATCATTACCTCACCAAGGCCACCGATAGCTTATTTTCCTCTTGGCAATCGGCTATTGGCAGCTTGTTTGCCATGACAACCAACACGCTTTTCATGCTGGGACTACTTCCTTTCTACACGTTCTTTCTCCTGTTTTATCGAACCAAAACAGCTCATTTTATTTTCAGACTTGTTGGCCGAAAGAATAAGGCAAAGGCCTTACATATCATGCGTGAAGTATCTACAATAACGACAAAATACATGAGCGGACTGCTCATTGTGGTCTTAATTTTAGCCATTCTGAATTCTACCGGGCTACTAATCATCGGTATTCCAAACGCGATTGCCTTCGGTATTCTCGCAGCGATATTAAATTTGATTCCCTACATTGGTACCTTTATTGGCGGCTTAATCCCCATTTTGTATGTCTTGCTGACTTCGGCCAATCCGTTTGAAACCATTTTACAAATCTTCATCCTATTCAGTGTTGTTCAGTTTCTGGAAAACAACCTGATTACGCCAAACATTGTGGGCAACAACATCAAAATAAACCCACTAGCCATTATTTTAAGCCTCCTGTTGGCTAACCTGGTATGGGGAGTGGCAGGCATGCTGGTCGTTGTTCCTTGCCTGGCTATTATGAAAATCATCATGCGAAACATCGACAAACTCAAGCCCTTTGCCTTTTTGATCAGCGACCAAGGCGTATCCCAACACGAAATATCTTTTAAACGTATCTGGGAAAAACGAATCAAACGAAAGTGACATGAAACAAATTGTATTGAAAAAATTGAAATCAACCTGGGAAATTTTTCGCAATGCCTTTGTTCATTTCATTGCGAACAACCCGGTCAACCAAGCTGCAACAACAGCTTATTTCGCCATTTTTTCCATGGCCCCTATTTTAATAATCATCATATCTGTGTTTGGATACTTTACCGGCGACGAAACCATGCGCGCCAAACTTTTCGAAGAGTTGAATGTCCTCATCGGGGCAGAAAGTACTCAATTTCTTGAAAATGCCATTCAGAATTACCAGATTACGGAAAACAGCGGAATTGGAGCCATTATTGGAATCCTATTTTTCCTGATTTCGGCCACTACCCTGTTTAGTGTGATGCAAAACTCCATTAACTATATTTGGCGGGTAAAAGTCAGATCGAGCCTGAAACAGGGAGCATTAAAACTGGCAAAAGATCGCATTTTTTCTTTTGGCGTTATTTTAAGCCTGGGTTTTGTCGTATTGGTATCGTTGATTATTGACGCGTCAATCAGCTTTCTCAAAGAATTTTTGCGCACTTACTTCAGTCCTGACTTCGTTTTTCTGGCACAGTTTGCTAATATCGTTCTTTCGCTGGCCGTTATTACCGCTGTCTTTGCCCTCATCTACCGTTTTCTCCCCGATGTAAAAGTTAAGTGGAGTGCAGCCTGGCATGGCGCAATTTTTACTGCTTTCCTGTTCGTCATCGGAAAGTTTATTATCGGCTTAATCATTGGCAGCAGCAATATGGGAGCTGTTTACGGTGCTGCCAGTTCTTTCGTCATCATTTTACTCTGGATTTATTTCGTGTCGCTCATCTTTTACTTTGGTGTTGAACTAACCCATCAGTATTCTCGCTATTATAAGCACGACAACAGGCCGGTAAACTATGCCATTCCGTTCGAGATCAACCCGGTTGAACGCTGATTCTGCCGACACTCGTTTACGGAACACTCCTCCGCATAAAAAAAACCAAGGATACAGCTCGCCTCCCCTGCTTTTTATTGAAAAAGGATGAGTCTGCAAATCCGGGTACCTGCCTCGAATGATCGAAATCAAGATTGATATAACAGCCAGTCGGGTTAGTCAGTACACACTAGGCTTTTTTTCGCGATACTGTCAGTACGAAACCAACAAGCAACACTAACGCACTAACGATAACTGGAGTCCAATTGGCTTTACTTACCGCTACTTCGGCCCCTAAAACACTAAAGCTCTCCGAGTCATTAAAAGCCTGTATTCCAAACACAACAAGCCCAATCATGCCTATTACTAATAAAACGGCTCCAACTAATTTCATCATGATTCAATTTAAGATTAATAGGCTTTACTTATGATAAAACCATGCCACAGTTCCTATATTCGACACCAAACTACAGACCATCAACACTTTCCCTCAGCATACTCATCGAAGCAAAAATTAGAGCCAACCAACAGACCTTTCTGCTTGTTGGTTATGATCTTCCCCAACCTGAGGCAGGCATTCCTCACACAAAATCAAGAAATAGTGCTAAATCCAACCTTGTCAGGAAGTTCATTCTTTGGCTTTCAAATTGCTGGATCATTCCAGAAAACCAATTTTAACAGCAATGGCAATCATCGGAACGATTATAAAAAAGGCGATTAAGCTAGGCTATGCATTCAGCTCAAAAACCGAGTTTCATGAAAAACAACTTCAGGTTTTGCACGAATTAATTGTCAAAGCAAAACACACCAGCTTTGGTAAACATTATCGAATGGAAGACCTGCTTTACGCCACAAACCTGGCGGAAGCATTCGCCTCCCGCATCCCCTTTTTTGATTACCATAAAATGGAAGAAGAATGGTGGTGCCAACTCCAGCAAGGAGAAAAGGATGTTAGCTGGCCAGGTAAACCGGCTTACTTCGCACTTAGCTCAGGAACGACAGGAAAAAGAAGCAAACGACTACCCGTAAGCGAAGACATGCTAAATGCCATTCGACTAGCCGGTATAAAACAGGTGGGGGCTACTGCCAACTTCAATTTACCCGCGTCTTTTTTCGAAAAGGAAATTCTGATGCTGGGCAGCTCCACCCGATTAAATGAACGCAACGGCTACCTGGAAGGCGAAATTAGCGGGATAAGTACCAGCAATATTCCGACCTGGTTCAAAGGCTTTTACCGTCCGGGCGAGGAAATTTCAAAGATTAAAGACTGGGATGAACGTGTGCTGGAAATAGCCAAACGGGCCCGCGACTGGGATATTGGCGCCTTAAGTGGAATCCCTTCGTGGCTGGAGCTTATGATGAAAAAGCTGATTGAGTACCATGGGGTAAATACCATTCACGACATTTGGCCCAACCTGGAGGTTTACACCACCGGAGGCGTGGCCTTCGAGCCTTACGAAAAAAGTTTCAACGCCCTGCTGGCCCATCCCATCACCATCATTGACACCTATTTTGCTTCCGAAGGCTTTATCGCTTTTCAGGAACGCCCCGATACCCGATCGATGAAGCTTTTAGTTGACAATGGAATTTACTTTGAGTTTGTCCCCTTCACTCCTGAAAACATAACCAATAAAGGAACCCTGAGAGATGATGCTCCTGCGTTAAACCTTACTGAAGTGAAAGAAGGTGTAGAATATGTATTGGTCATAAGCACCGTATCGGGATTGTGGCGCTACATGATTGGCGACACCATCGAATTTACCAATACTGACCGGGCAGAAATAAGAATAACCGGACGAACCAAATTCTTTCTCAATGTGGTTGGGTCACAACTCTCGGTCGATAAAATGAACCAAGCTATTCTTGAACTGGAAGAACAGTTTTCGGTCAAGATTCCTGAGTTTACGTTGTCTGCCATTAAAATTGAGGATGAATTTTACCATGTTTGGTACTTGTCTTGCGAAAGCCAAACCGACACCAACGAGCTGGCTGCTACCTTGGATGAAAACTTAAAACAGGCCAATAAGAACTACCGCGTTGCCCGCTCAAAAGCGCTAAAAGGCGTACGGGTACATACCATTCCACAAGCTTGTTTTCATGATTGGAATACCCATCAAAAAGAGAAAGGCGGTCAAGTCAAAATGGAACGGGTAATGGATGAAAACCGTTTCCACAAGTGGGAAAATTTCGTTGAACAATGGCTCTCAACAAACAACTACAAACCAGCCACTTGAAAAAAAAGATACCAAGAGACACCATTTTTTGCTCCTAAAACGAAACAAACAAATTAAAAAACCTTAAAAGAACAAGTAACATGAAAACAAAATTGAGAAATAACCTTGGGTGAAGAACAGGTTAATTGAGTATTTAGTTGGTTTAGTTAGATCCGGTAACAGGCAAGGAGAAGTCTCCCTTGCCTGTTACTTTTTTATACCTTATATACTAATCCTACTAACCGCCAGAACGCTTAACCTTGTAACCTTCTTTCTGAAGCAATTGCATCACCTGATCGCGAAAATCGCCCTGCACCATGATTTCACCATCTTTGGCTGAACCACCTACGCCACATTTCGACTTCAGCAATTTGCCTAAAGCCTTCAAGTCATCATCTTGACCAACAAAACCGGAGACCAAGGTTACGGCCTTTCCTCTGCGGTTTTTCTTATCCAGGCTCACCCGTAAATCCTGCTTTGCCGGCGTTGGTGTTTCCTGCTCCGCCCCATCATCCTTACTATAATCAAAGTCTGGGTTGGTCGAATAAACCACCCCCAAACGTTCTTTCCAATCTTTTGCCATAATCTTTTGCCTTTATTCATTCAAAAGTAACAAGAAAAATTTGATGTCCGCCAACTGCTCTTTTTTCTTTTTATCTTGATTTTTTGAACCTTTAGGAGGTCGCGCGGTTGGTGTAGTAAAGAAATTGGAACGAAAAAAAATGGCGCGATTGTTAGAAGTAAATGACAGAGAGGATATTTTGTCCCAATACCAAAAAACCCCCATTGGGTTATTGCTGGAATACCAGAATTTAAACAAGACTTTTTGTTCGTATAAAAATCCGCAAATGCTCATTGGCATGTGCATGGATAATCGGAAAAACCTGTGGGTTCCGGATAACTTTGCCTACATTATCCGCTCAGGAGGTGCTAACTTGTTTTACCATGAATTTCAGGTCTCTTATGCTATTGGTGTTGGTCGTATTCAACACATTGCCCTCATCGGACACGACAACTGCGAGATGGTTCAACTGGAAGATCGTAAAGATAAATTTATCGAAGGAATGGCTGCCAACGCCGGCTGGGAAAAAGAAACTGCTCAGATGCACTTTGAGAATCTTTCGCCCTTTTTTGAAATTGGAAATTCCATCGATTTTCTGGTTGCTGAAACCCGGCGGCTAAGACGACGTTACCCTAAGGTAACCGTTGCTCCCCTTTTCTACAATGCTAAAACCAACAGCTTGTCGCAAATAGAATAACCCCTGAATCGTTGGCTCGATTCAAGGGTCATTGTTGATCTAAAAACTTAAATAAAATTCGGGCAACGACTAGAATGTCAGAGTCAAACCGGTCATTAAGTTGATTCCGGCCTGTGGGTAATAGTACTCCCAGGTTTTCTCAACCCCTTGCTCATACCAATTACCACCGTAGCCATTGTTTGAGTATTTATCATCCAATAAGTTATTCACCTGAACAAACAAGTTTATTTTACTGAAGAAGGATTCTTTCAGCGTTAAATCTGCACGCAGGTTGTTCACAAGATAAGCATCAATTTTACGATCTTCGCTAGATGTATTGTCAAAATATTGTTTTCCAACATACTTTGTAATCAGGCTGAACTTAAGAACTTGGCCCGGTTTGTAGGCCAGAATGCTGCTCCCCATGGTCTCCGGAGAATAGGCAATATTGGTTGTTCCTAAATACTTGGCCTCTTCACTCTCATTCCACTCTTCATCATAGTAGGTCGAATACTCCACGTAGTCTTTGATTTTATTACTGCTCAAGGTGAAATTAAAATCCCAGTTCAGGTTATTGAAGATTTTCACTCCTCCAACAAACTCAATTCCGGCACGATAACTTTTATCCACATTGGTCATAATGCTATTTCCTACATTGTTTTTCTCACCCGTTGGAACCAACTGGTCGCGGTAATACATGTAGTACAAGTTGACACCAAAAGCAACTTTGGTTGCGCTGTACTTATACCCCAATTCATAATCATATAATGTTTCAGATTTTGGCAATACGATAATATCCTTTTTTATTGCCTCTTTAAAATTAGTTCGAGTGGGTTCACGATGTCCTGTACCAAAGGAGAAATAGGTCTCCTGATTCTGCGCAAGCTCGTAGAACAATCCCATTTTAGGGTTAAAAAAATCATATTCATGCGTTTGATCCAACGTAATTAGATCATCGTCCTGCCCGCTCATCTCATAGTTGATTCTGCGATATTGCAGATCGCCGTAAACATTGAGTTTCTTAGTCAGCTGATAATTCAACTTTCCAAACACATTGAAGTCGGTCTTTTCGCCCACATTGGAATACCACTCATGATCTTTCTCAGTATTCCCGGCGTTGCGCATCCAAATGATCTCACCAAAGTGGTCACCATCATACTTATTCCAAGCTCCTCCAAAACTGGCATCAAGCTTATTTCTGTTATAATTCAACGAAAAAGTTGCACCATAAAAATCATTATCCAACCATTTCCGACGAATCAAATCCGTTTCTTCCAAGGTCTGATCTCCCAGGATCACCTTGTCCAAACCATAATCAGCATACGACTCATCTTCCTTGTATTGCTCATAGTAACCTTCACCCGCAGTATAATGCAAGCCCACATTCAGGTTGGTAAACGGATTTACCTGACTGGAATAAAATACCTGGTAGTGATCCTGAAAATAGTTATCCGTCTGATCTTTATAATATTGTTTATTCCCAAATTCATCGGTATATTCCCCCGCCGGGTTATATCTCCGATCTTCCTCCGGATTTGGATTTCCCCACCAGCTAATTCCAGTACGCTGATCGCCGCTAATGATGTTGGCCTTGATAATGCTCTTTTCGGTATAGTAAGCAGCACTAATAAAGTAAGACTCGTGATCCACAAAAGCATAGTCAACGTAACCATCCGAATTGAGTTTGGAATAGCGCGCATCAACAGTAAACTTGCCATCGATAAGTCCGGTACCAGCTTTTACACTATTTTTATTGGTTCCGAATGAACCGATCAAACTCTGAACCTCAGCATAAGGATCAGCATTAAAGGTTTCGGTCTGAAAATTGATGGTTGCTCCAAAAGCGGCAGCTCCGTTGGTGGAGGTTCCTACCCCACGCTGAATTTGGACATTATCGACCGAGCTGGCAAAATCGGGCATATTTACCCAGAACGTTCCTTGCGATTCCGAATCATTCAGCGGAACACCATTGACTGTTACATTGATTCGGGAGGGATCCGTTCCGCGGATCCGAAGGGCTGAATAGCCAATTCCCGTTCCTGCTTCTGACGAAGTTACCACCGATGGTGACAGTCCCAAAAGATAAGGAATATCCTGCCCTGAAGCCTGACTTTCAATATCCTCACGATTCAAATCGAAAACAGCAACCGGCGTTTTTGCTCCGGCCCTTGTGGCCGAAACAATCACCTCTTCGGCCAGAATATCCAGCGGTGCTAGAGTCACATCCCGGACAATATCCTTGGTCACCTTCAAACTTAGACTTTGAGCCTCGTAGCCCATGTAAGAAACCCGGAGCGTATAATCGCCGGCTTTCACTTTTTTAAACCGATAAGTTCCATCAACATCAGCTGATGTTCCCATATAAGTTCCGGACAACACCAAGCTGGCGCCAACCAATTCTTCTCCCGATTCACTCATCACTTTTCCGGAAATCGAAAACTGTGCGAATGAATGCACAAACAAACACTGCATAAGCAGTATTAATCCTAAACGTTTCATTTTGTGGTAATTTTGGTTAATAATATAACCAATGAGGTAGGAATCAAATTCCTTTCGCCCTCCCTACGCCGGTACTAACCGGATCAGGTTCATTGGGTATGATCTCAGTCCGTTTATTTTGGACACCCCATTGCGTAAATGTTGCCGCAAAGGTAGAAAAGAAAAACAAAACTCTTCACTCTAAATAAGGCATGCTGCTCAATAAAAGAATGAAATCATTTCAGCACCAGGACTTTAAACAATGAAAAAATGACTCCAAAAAAGACATTTTGGCAATAATTCTTATCATAATTCGAAGCTAAGCCTACTAAAATCGGCCTGGAACAGGCTTTGCTGGATAGAAAATGTAGAACTAGAAGTTAAACAAAATTAGAGGAGGATTTAGCCATGTTACCATTAACCAGAAACAAACGAAATGTTCCAAATTTCTTTGACGATTTCTTTGGAAGAAATTTTTGGAATGATGTTTTTGACAAGCCCGAGTGGAACTCAAATCCAGCCGTAAATGTTTATGAAAAAAAAGATGATTTCGAAATTGAAGTCGCTGCACCAGGACTGGATAAAAAAGATTTTCACATTGATCTGAAGGACAATGTCCTGACGGTTTCTTCGGAAAAACAAGAAACCAAAGAAGAGAAGGATGGAGAAAAAATCGTTTTCAGCGAGTTTAATTATTCTTCATTCAGCCGCTCATTCAGGCTCCCCGAAGGTGTTGATGCCAATAAGATTAAGGCCACACACAAAAATGGAGTATTAAAAATCGCACTACCCAAACGGGAAGAACTGAAAAAACAAGTATCCCGCATGATTGACATCACCTAATCTCGAAGGTCTAATTTAGTTAGTAATTCTGAAGCCTCGCTCCACTGCGGGGCTTTTTCATTGCAGTTGATCTGAAAGAATTTCAAAATTGCTATTGCGACATACGAAGCGCAAAGTCTTTAAGTCCGATTTGCCTCGCACACCAATAATTTCATAAACCGGTTTTCCTGGCATTAAAACCAGGTTTGCCAGTTGAAAATTCATGAACTCATCTCTTAGTGTTGAATTTTCTTTCACCCGAAACTCATCAACATCCTCCGCAATTGACATCGTGATTGACTCATGCTCAACTCCATTGTCGTATACATCATCATCACTTTCAAAAATTGCCTGTTCCATCAAGGCTATTGGAAAAAACAAGATCATCAATGGAGAAAAGCGCTGCCTGACTTTTTTAGCCAGCCATTCATTGTGTAGTAACTCCACCTGCTCATCGCCATTAAAAAAGGCAAGTTGTGTTCCATGGATTGGTTGCTTGCTGTTATTGATTAAACGAATACTGACAACATGAATATTCTTTCGGTTGGCCCAACGTGCCCCTCGCTTATTATTCGTTTTTTCAAGAATATTATCAACATAACTAAAGCTCAACTGGCTATCCATCTGCCCCACCGGATACGACCAGTTCTGAACACGGGTAAGCGTTCGATGTTTCACGGCACAAGAGCTGCAACACACCACAAAAAGAATCACCAATAATCTTCGTCCAATCATAAGTACAAACTAAAAGACGCATCTAAGTTAACAAAAAAACAAGATACCAAAGCTCACAAAAACTTCCGTTTTTTAAATAACCAAAACTGGAAACCAACGATTAGAAACAGAATCACCAAAAATCCGAGGAAGGCCAGTGGGTTTTCCGCTTTTGGAATACCTGCCAGGTTCACCCCCAGTAGGCCAGTAAAAAAACCCAGTGGCAGAAAAAAAGCAGCCACAATCGTCAACACATACATGCGCTTATTTAGCTGCTCATTTTGCCGGTTGTAAAGCGTTTCCTGACTTACAGTTCCCATATCGCGAGCGGCATCCAGCATTTCGAGGTAACGAATAAGCTGATCGGTAATTTCACGAAACCGGAGCTGTTGTTTTATCGATATCCAACTAGTCTTCTCCAACTGAATTTTCAGCAAAGCTTCACGTTCAGGCACTAAAAAACGTTTTAGCTGAATAATTTGGCGTCGAACATTATGAATCTCATTGTTGTAATCATTCTCCTCATCATCCAACACCAACTCTTCAATTTCAGCCGATCGATCTTCAATATCCTCCATCACATCGCTCATGCGGAAGATTAAACGCTCGCAAAGAAAAACCAAAAAATGACTGGTGGATTTCGGTGGATTGCCTGCCTCAATCTGTTGAACAACATCATCAACCGACATCATATTGCGCCGCTGACAACTGATAATCCGGTTCTTGGTAACTACCATCCGGATAGCCACCATGTCTTCCGGATCGGCACCTTCGGCCAGATTTACTCCGCGTAGTATCACCAGCAAATCATCATTGGCCATCGAAATTCGAGGACGGGTTTCTTCCTTCAACAGCGCATCAACAAATAATTCATCGGTTCCTTCCAACGAACGAAGCATCCGTGCAGTATCCGGATTATTTAAGTCAAACTGCAACCACTGGTATGCCTGCTCCGGAATAGGCTGATCAAGCTGGTTTTCGGCTACATATTCCGCCCTTTTTGTTCCGGGGAAAATATTAAATCCGTGAAATAATGCCATGATGAAATATTGTTAATTTCAATCAAGATACAAAGGATTTGCGATTAAGCATAAAGTCGATGAAAGGAATTTAGCGGTTCATCTCACGGAATGTCTTTTTGCCTTGCAAGTAAAATTTCCATATGATGCTTTTGCACAGCACTTCATCGTGCCACTTAGGAGTTGCTGCTTTTCTCAAGGCTTTTCGTTTTTCGCGAAGCTGCTTATGCGACGTGTAAAAGGCATAATGCGCTTTCAACACACTGAAAAAACCGCCTCCATTTCCTTCAGACAACAGCTTAAAAGCAGCTACACCATCCAGAATCATACGTATTACAAGTACCTTATAGAATTTACGCCGGGGCAGGTTTTTATACAGCAGCCATAGGCTGTTGCGAAAATTGAGGTACAACTTTTTGGGGTTGTCGTAAGCCAGCGTTCCACCTCCCAGGTGATAGACCCGGCTGTGCGGAGTAAATTGAATTTTGTAGCCTCTGTTTTTCAGGCGCCAACACAAATCAATTTCTTCCATGTGGGCCCAAAAATCAGCGTCGAAGCCACCAGCCTCGTGAAAATAGCGAGCGTTTACAGCCATGCAAGCACCGGTAGCCCAGAAGATATCAGTCACCTGGTCAAACTGCCCTTCATCTTTTTCGACTACGTTCAGAATTCGTCCACGACAAAACGGATAGCCCAGCTTATCGATATACCCACCAGCTGCTCCGGCGTACTCAAATTCATCTTTCCTTTTCCAACTCAACACTTTGGGTTGAACGGCAGCAACTGCCGGATCGTTTTCCATCAGGTCAATCAGCGGTTCTATCCAGCCAGCTGTCACTTCCACATCGGAGTTGAGCAGAATATAATAGTCAGCTTCAACTTGCTGAAGTGCCACATTATAGCCTTTGGCAAAGCCATGGTTCTGCTCCAATCGCAAAAGTTTAACCTGAGGGTAATTTCCCTGAAGAAAACTTAACGAATCATCATCGGAATAGTTATCGGCCACAACGACCGTGACCCCATCAAGCTGACTATACTGAATAACAGAGGGAAGATACTGGCCGAGCAGTTTCCGGCCGTTCCAGTTGAGAATGACAATAGCTACACGCGGTGAATTCATGCCGCAAATATAGTCAGGAAATCAGAATCCGGGAAAGAATACTGATCAGGTTTTCTTTTTCAAGGCTACTCAGCACTTCCTGCACTTTCGCCAATTTATTTTTTTTGCCCGATTCAATGATGGCTTTAATTTCTTTAAACTGTTTGCCGGTCAATTCTTCTTCCATCAACTCCCAGGCTTTTTCAGCAGAAGACTCCTGCTGAGGTAGTCCCAAGCTTTCCAGCTCCATGATGGCGGCCTCCAGAATTTCGTCCGCCTGCATCTTCACCGGATCATCCGTTTTCTCATTGCCAGTGGCATCGCGTAAAGTCCAGCTCGAATAGTCATACTTCAAGGCAGCAATCATCTTGACGATGTTGTGATCGGCACCAAATATGCGTTGTAAAAAAAGCATGGTCTGGTTTTTCCAGGCTTCCAGATCGAAACTTTTCTCAGCGAGCTTATCCTTTTGCTTTTTTAGTAAGGCGATTTCTTTTTCAGCCATCATTACTTTTTTATGCAATTTAGTCTATTGCCCGACTCTGTACAACACCTTGTGTTGAAAAACTATCCCAAAAATTCATTCACCTTCTGAAAAAAGGCCGGGAAATAATTTTCGTTCGATGCCACAATTTCCTTTCCATACAAGAAATCAGGGCCTCCCTTGAAGTCACAAACCTTGCCACCTGCTTCTTTCAGAATGATGATTCCCGCTGCAATATCCCAAACATGTAAAGCGTGCTCGAAAAAACCATCGAACCGACCACAAGCCACGTAAACCATATCGACAGCAGCCGATCCCATGCGGCGCATTCCGCGAGTTTCAATCATAAAAAACTCCAGCAACTTCAGGTAATCACCCAACATTTCGAAGTTATAGTAGGGAAAGCCAGTTGCAAGCAGCACATCTTCGTGCTTTTCGGTTTTAGACACCGAAATGGCTTGCCCGTTAAGCCAGGCACCTCCACCTTTCCAAGCCGAAAAGAGTTCATCCTGGCCAATTTCGTAGACCACCCCAACAATAGGTTCATCCCCATCAATCAGCGCAATAGACACCGAATGCGGAAAAATTCCATGAATAAAGTTCGTGGTTCCATCCAGCGGATCAATCACCCACTTCAACTGTTCGCCCGATTCCGAAGCGGTGCCTTCTTCCGTAATAAATCCGGCCTTAGGAAGCAGTTTTCGAAGTGCACTCACGATCATTTTCTCGGCATTTTTATCCACATAGGTTACCAGGCTGGCTTTATCTTTCAGCTCAATATCGTCGTTCGTAATCTTCAGTCGCTCCTGGCGAATAAACTGCCCAACTTGCTGGGCTATGATTTCAATAGACTGACAAATAGTTTGTAATTTCATGCGTCAATTTTTGATCGAAAGTCATTTAAAGCAGTTCTATTTCAAAATTCCCCATGCTATTTATTTCTGAAAGCTTAACCGATCGCACCTGATTGACCAGTTGAGAATCAAATTGAGTTTCCACCCGAATATAATTATCGGTAAAGCCATGCAGCAGTTCTCCGGTGGTCTCATTTTCGAAAAGCACCGAGCGGGTTTGCCCCCCATTTTTCTCGTAGAAAGCACGTAGTTTTTTCTCCGAAAGCTTGATTAAGCGGCGGGTGCGCTCTTTGCGCTCATCGACCGGAACAACAGGTTTCAGTTCCAATGCTTTGGTTCCCGGTCGCTCCGAATAAGGGAAAGCGTGCAGTTGATTCACATCCAAATCAATCAAGAAGTTATAACTATCCTGAAAGAATGCTTCCGTTTCGCCGTTAGAGCCGGCAATTACATCAACGCCAATAAAAGCATCGGGCAGCACGGAGCGTATTTTAGCCACCCGCTCAGCAAACAGTTCGCGTTTGTACCGTCGTTTCATCAGCTCTAACACTTCATTCGAGCCAGCTTGCAACGGCAAATGGAAATGCGGGGCTATGCGCTTGGAGCCAACCACAAAATCGATGATTTCATCAGTCAACAAATTGGGTTCAACCGATGAAATTCTCAAGCGCTCCAAGCCTTCCACTTCATCCAGTTGCTTCAACAGGTCAATAAAGGATTCATTCGTGCTTTTTCCAAAATCACCAATATTCACCCCTGTTAAAATAATTTCTTTAATGCCGTTGGCTACTGTTTCACGAGCTTTTTCAACGGTATTGATAATGGTATCGTTTCGACTTCGCCCACGCGCAAAAGGAATAGTACAGTAAGTACAAAAATAATCGCAGCCGTCCTGCACTTTCAGAAAGCTTCGAGTGCGGTCGCCCCATGATGCGGCATGGTAATAATCACGATTTTTCTCCTGGGCCTGAAGTAAGCGAAATGGCTCTTCCCGTTTCTGAAAATCATCAAAAAAATCAGTCATCCGAAATTTAGCATTGGTCCCCAAAATGAAGTCGACGCCTGGAATTTCGCCTATCACATCGGCCTGTAACTGCGCATAACAACCGGTGACCACCACCAACGCTTTGGGGTTTCGACGGATAGCCTGCCGAATCATGTTACGACTCTTTTTGTCGCTTTCGGCCGTTACCGAACAGGAGTTAACGACATACACATCTGCCTTCTCCTTAAATCCTACCCGATCAAAACCCTTCACCTCAAAATGACGTGCAATGGTTGATGTTTCTGAAAAATTGAGCTTACAGCCCAAGGTAAAAAACGCCGCTTTTTTGCCTGAAAACTCCATGAAATCCCTTTCGTTAAATAATCGGGCAAAAGTATAAAAATCTTGCGAAATAGCGTGATTTACAACAAATCGCTGGCCAACTCTGCTAAATAGCTTCGTTCGCCCTTAACCAGGTTAACATGCGAAAACAATTCCTGCTTCCTCATTTTATCCGTCATATAAGCCAATCCGTTCGACTTCATATCGAGATAAGGCGAATCGATTTGCTGCATATCGCCGGTAAACACCATTTTCGTCCCTTCTCCGGCACGGGTAATAATGGTTTTGATTTCGTGTGGCGTCAGGTTTTGAGCTTCGTCAACAATAAAAAAGGCGTTGGACAAACTACGTCCCCGAATATAGGCTAAAGGCGTAATCAACAAACGCTCTTCCTTCAGCAACTCCTCAATTTTCTGATACTCCTGGCTACGCGGATTAAACGCGTGTTTAATAACCGACAAGTTATCGAAAAGCGGCTGCATATAAGGGCTAATTTTTTCAGAGGCATCACCAGGCAAATAGCCCAAATCGCGGTTACTCAGCGCGACAATGGGGCGAGCCAGCAGGATTTGTTCATACTGTTTGTTTTGCTCCAGAGCCGCAGCCAAAGCCAGCAGCGTTTTTCCCGTTCCGGCTTTTCCGGTGAGCGATACCAGCTTGACCTCCGGATTCAAAAGAGAATTGATACTGAAGGTTTGCTCCGCATTGCGCGGTTTAATACCGTAAGCCACACGCTTTTCAATTCGAACAAGGCGTTGCGATACGCTATCGTAACGAGCCAGCACGCTCGATTTATTTCCTTTCAGAATAAAATACTCATTAGGAACCGGCTCTTTGTTGATCTCTGAGTCGGCAATGGTCATCGATCCTTCATTATACAAGCGATCGATCAGCAGGTCTTTGTAATTTTCAATTTCGCTGATACTTTTTTCAAACACCTGCGGATCCTTAATCTTATCGTTTTGATAATCTTCGGCCAGAATACCTAAAGACTTGGCCTTCATGCGCAGGTTAATATCTTTTGAAACCAGGATAGCTTGGCGGTTTGGATTTTCATTCTTTACAAATTCGGCAACAGCCAGAATCCGATGATCCGGAATATCCTCCTTAAAAGACTGCTTCATGGCTTCGGTAAATGGCTTACCGGTAGCAATGATCAGTTTCCCAAGACCTTCGCCCAGCTGAATTCCACCATTGAATAACTGTTCACCAACAATTCCATCCAAAATCCGCACAAATTCCCGCGCCTGAAAGTTGATCGGATCATTTCCTCGCTTAAATTTGTCGAGTTCTTCCAGTACCGTTAAGGGAAGGATGATATCATTATCTTTGAACTGGTAAATGCACGTGTGGTCGTGCAAAATGACATTTGTATCGAGTACAAATACTTTGGTGTCGATTTGCTTTTTTGCTGCCATAGTTCCAAGTTTAGCTTTTGCTAAATGTAACGAAAAAAAGCTGACATTTACTTGTTGACAGCCTTAAAACAAAGCAAATCTTATCAACACCCTAAACATATTTTTGACTAAACACATGATTAACAATGATAAGTTATAAACACACCCTCGATTTTTTATATACCCACTTACCTATGTACCAGCGGACTGGGCCGGCAGCCTACAAAAATACGCTGGATAACACATTGGCTTTAGATAAATTCTTTGGCTTCCCGCATCAGCAGTTTAAAACGATTCATATAGCCGGAACCAATGGCAAAGGATCAAGTTCGCATTTGTTGGCATCGGTTTTACAAGAAGCCGGTTACACCGTTGGCCTTTACACCTCGCCCCATTTAATCGACTTTCGCGAGCGAATCAAAATTAATGGGAAAATGATATCGGAAGATCAAGTAGTGGCCTTCATCAATCAATTCCGCCAATCGACGGAGCTACGCCAATTGGAGCCTTCCTTTTTTGAAATCACTGTTGCTATGGCTTTTGATCACTTCCGAAACCAACAAGTTGACGTTGCCATTGTGGAAGTGGGCTTGGGCGGCCGCTTGGATTCAACCAATATTATCCGCCCCGAAGTATCGCTCATTACCAACATTAGCTTCGACCATACGGCACTGCTAGGCAATAGCATTGAGAAAATTGCGACTGAAAAAGCCGGTATTATCAAACCGAATGTACCGATAGTCATTTCTGAAAGCAATGACTCATACAATGCCATATTTGAGTCGGCAGCCCACCAAAAGCAGAGCCCCATTTACTTTGCCGACCAAGAATTCCAAGCCGACTATTGCCTTTTCTTACCTGAAGGAAAACAGCTTTTCAATTTCAAGAAAACCGGAGAACTTACTTTCCCTGACCTAAAAATGGACCTACTGGGAAACTACCAGCGAAAAAATGCGGCCGGAGTACTTAAAATAATTGAACTGCTAACAGCACAAGGATGGATAATTGAAATGTCAGCAATTTATGAAGGTTTCTCTAAAGCAGCCAAAAACACGGGACTAAAAGGTCGGTGGGAAGTGGTTGGGAACAATCCGTTGATGGTTTGCGATACGGCACACAACGAAGCCGGATTAAAAGCAGTGGTTTCGCAAATCGAAGCCACCCCTTGGAAGAACTTACATGTTGTGTTGGGCATGGTGAACGACAAAAATCTGGACTTGGTTTTATCCATTCTGCCCCAAAAAGCAACTTATTTTTTCACCCAGGCAAAAATTCCCAGAGCACTCCCGGCAGCAGACTTAGCAAGCCAAGCAGCAGCCTTTGGACTGCATGGCCAAGTGATTCCATCTGTTCCTGAAGCAGTTGCAAAAGCACAGTCTATTGCCAATGCCCAAGACCTGATCTTTATCGGGGGCAGCACATTTGTGGTGGCTGATTATTTTTCTTGATTTTTTTATTTTTTTATTTTGGAAGGGCAAAAAAAGACTCTATATTTGCAACGCCTTTCTGAAAGGAGGGTAAGTTCAGAAAACATTCGGGCGATTAGCTCAGTTGGTTCAGAGCATCTGGTTTACACCCAGAGGGTCGGGGGTTCGAATCCCTCATCGCCCACAAAAAGAGAAATATCTTCACGATGTTTCTCTTTTTTTTATGCCCAATTTTTTGAGGGCAGAACGGATCAGAAGGGGTCACCCGTAAAAAAGAATATAAAGCAAAGATGATAATAATTTTTACTCCACCGGAAATTTATACTGATCCCAAAAGAGGCTGTCTCCTTAGTGATAGGAAACAGCCTCTTCTTTAGACTATGATTTTGAGATGCAAATTTTAAATTACTAATTAATCGACGATTCGCTCTGCATCAACCTTTATTTCAGATACTCGAATACCTCCATTTCCAGTATTATGAGAATCAGGCATGGTTAGCATTAGTAACCTAAATTCAGAAGGCGCTGTTAACTCAAGAGTCTGTGAGCTTTCTACACTTTCAAAAGTAAGCGTGCCAACTTTTGTCCAGTTGTTTTCATGCGGAACCTTCCAATAACTGACTGCTGTTCTATCCGTTCCTTTATCGGTGTTTGGGACATATTGCATATCATTGCTCACCCAAACATCAACGGTTTTCAAAAAGGCCACAGCGTCGTTGTTTATGGTAATTGAATTCATCATAAAATCATCTTTGTAGTCAATCACATAATAGTGAGCCAGAGTTGGGTCACTGTTGTTATTATGGAAACTTTGATGATCGCTATAGCTCCATCCTGTATGCCACATGTTTGTCCATGAGTTATGGTTCACAAACCCATCGAAGGCAAATTTGGCTTCCAGGTCTGCATTTTCAGCCTGACAATAATCAACAATTTGAGCCGGAGGATATGGGATAACAGTCTCTGAATATTTGATAGTCGTCAGCGTATCAAGGTCTGTTTCATTCAAATGATACCTGGTTTTATTACGAACAATTCCACCTACTTTATGATTTACCAACGGATAACTGCTTTCCGTAACATAAACCTCCTCCGTAAAATTTCCATCAATTTGCTCGTAACTAATATAATTTCCAACAGAACCAATTTTGCGCTCTATGATTATTTCACTAACATCTGGACTAAAGTTAATACCGTCATTCAATAAGGTTGACTCATAGATTGCCCCGTATACAAAAGCCCCTTTGTTACTTTTCAACGACTTGTTACCAAACACATCAATGTTTTGTGCCTCAATCAACAAGTTCCCCTGAATACCATCTCCTGAAACGTCAATGATGGTATAATAGCAATCCAAATCCGAATCGTAGTTACTCTCATTGTATTTTACCTGAACGGAATCCTGCTTTTCACTTGTTACGTTCCACGATAACAGACAGTAATCACGATTTACATCTTCTGCTGGATAAATGTTTACCCGTATCCGATAGTATCCTGATTGAAAGTCAAGTTCATTCACTTTGCCGGCATAAATAATGGGGCCATTTTCTGTATGCTCATCCAGAAAGTTACTTGCATCATCGCAAGCCACTATGCTAAAAAGAACAAACAAACTAACTATTCCTCTTTTTATATATTTCATTCGTTTATGATTTTAATCTTTAAGTTAACTCATGAAACTTGTAATCATCATGGTCAGATGTTCGTTTCATTTGTTTGAAATTTATTATTTGTTGTGGGCATAAGATGGAATTCAAAAACGATTTTTAGTCCTCTCAATCACTCTGATTTTCATCCTCTTGCCCTTATTGTCATACTAAATCAGTTGAAATCTATTCATAGTATTTCTTTCCAATCTGCCCCCAAAGGAATATCTCATTCCAGGCATAGACCATTTGGTCTGGCCCTGCATAGCTTTCCAGCATTTCAATACGCAAGTAGCGGAAATTAGCAGACGGATCAGCCTCCGGATTCACATTGTCATCCTGAATTGAAAACTCCATGCCTTTTGCGGCCTCAAGTTCATCAGGTGTTGGGTTATTGCTGTCTACAGCATCCGGAGCAACATACTCTCCTACCAGTGTCCACCCTTCGGGAAATTTAGTTTGTCGATTTGCATTCTCATCATTCGTTCCCCAGAACCGGAAACGTTTGACACCACCCCCGATGTATGGCTGACGCCAATGTATTTTCATCCGGCTTAAGCTTACATCAATATTTAAATCATAAGTAGCGAATACGGATTGTGCAAATTCATTTGTAGACTCATCTCCATCATTCAAATTTTTGGTGAATTTAGCAACCCAAAACGCGTTTGCTGTTGAACCATCAAACAGGGTGTGTGGCCCATAATAGGAACCATAATACAAACCATCTTTCTGAATACCTGTTACAGGATCAATGCCGTTAATCTCGTAATCCTGAGTTACTCCACTGGTGTATTGATAATCAAACCAGGACAAGGCTTTAATCTGCTTGTAGTCAACAACATCTTCTCGAAATGGAGTCCAAAGACCAACTAAGGTATCCGAGCGATTACCCCATTTGTCACTTACCACAAAACCAAATTTTTGCTCGTAATCGGGGTATTGACGCACATAGGCATAAGTCCTGTTGGCTGTAGTATCCCGCGTGTATATTCGCTTCGTTGGATCCTCTGAAAACTTGGTATCCCCTTTAACTTGTAGAGTGTCGTCTGTTAAAACATGAATCACCAACAAATCTCCTGAAACATTTTCCCAGTCGATTTTCACACCTCCAAAAGCAGCCTGAGCAGTCATTGTTTCTCGGGCCAGTTCTACCGGAGAAATTAACGGCGAACCTTTGGCTATAGTCACTTCTGACTCATTGCCACTATTATCCACGCACACGAGCTCGACTTCCCTTTCATCGGTTCCTGTAAAGCCCTCAGCCGTAATGGAAGAGGAGTAGCGTGACACTGTAAAATCCACTTTTTCTTGCCGATCGTTTATATACGATGCAACAACCTGTGCAATATCGTCATCGCCTTTGGGAAGAGAAAAATGAATCTCCAATGCCCCTGACTTGGGAACCACCTCGTTCACTGTTATTTTCCCCGGAGCAATTTCATCGGTCTGAATTTTATCCAGGCCTTGATAAGATTCAGCACATGCAGCTATTATTAAGGCACATACTAATCCCCACGAAAATATCCTTATATTTTTATTGATTCTTTTCATTTTAATTTAATTGCTAATTACTAATCTACTCGATAAAAAATTACATAAACTACATTGATGTTCTTTTTCATCACTATGTATAATTCACCCCTTGCTACCAGCCCGGATTTTGAACCAGGTTGGGATTCTGTAATAAGGTATTCGTTTTAATAGGCATGAGGTAGTCTTTCATGGAGAATCGCGGTTGAGCCAGCACAGTCACACTATAAAACTCTTCTTTCGTCTTACCATTTGTATTCCATCCCGTAACTGGCCGATTCAATAAATCTTCAGCCATAAGCCATCTTCTTACATCGTAATAGTAAGCACCTTCGAAAGCCAATTCATTGATTCGTTCCTGCCGAATAATATCTCTTAGTCCTTCCTGGCTGGCTGGCTTATTTTTGTATTCTGCCGTGGCATAATTACGCCAGCTTTCCACTACGCCTTCCATCCCTACGCGAGCTCTGATCTCATCCAGGTAAGCGTAAGCATTTTTCCCTTGTGAGTCGGTTTTGGTTGGTCCGCCAACTTCATTCAGACATTCGGCCAGCAACAGGTACAAATCAGCCAATCGAATGATCGGGAAAGAATACAATTCCTCAATCAAGTCAATGCGTGTTGCGGCATAAGTGGTTGATAAGTGGCTTAACTTTTTGACCAAGTACCCTGATGGAGGGAAACTTCCATACCCTCCATAGTTTTTCGGTCCACAGCCTTTTCCATTTTGAAAGTTCGGATAAGATGGATCATCTAAGCTTTTCTCTCGTCCTTCCCAAATTCCACCATCAAAACCTACCGAAGCATAAAAACGTAGCGACCGATTGAAATGGAGAACAGCCGATTTTTCACCTTCTTTAATCAGGTATCTGGCATTTTCATCCGTAGCAATTTGAGTTTGATACCGATTTAAATACCAGCCGTTGTTAGCCCAATCCTGATCTTCTTCAATAGGAATGCCGTTAGCCGAATAAAAACGCTCAACTACATCTAACACAGGGCCATGTCTTTGTCCCAACTCAGAGCCGGAAGCACCATTCGCATTATTCCATTCGCTGTTGCTTAACATGGTTGAATACATCTGTATCCGTTTAGTATTTTCATTGGTTGCCCATATAATTTCAGGGTTCCACGATTCAGTAATCGCCTGTCTAAGACTGATCATCGCCTTTGTGGTATCACTTATATTGGCAGAACTAACTCCTTTAATCGCATTGTTGCCGCCATCTGTTGATACAAATATCATGGCGCCATCAGCTTCGGCATGCCGACAAGCTGAATCGCAAGCGGCCAAGGCATTTTCCCACAATGCCTGACTATCTTCGGCGGGAAAAAGTTCGGTGCCTCGATTGTCTGTAATCCCAGCGTAGTAGTTGTTATTATTGAAGATCGGGCTGGCAGCCAACACCAAAGTTTTAGCCTTAATGCTCCAGGCAATTGTTTTGGTAATCCGGCCATATTCCGTAGCATTGTCCAATTCAAATAGCGTTGGCAAAAACGGAATCGCCTCATCCAATGTATTTACTATGTAAGCCACAACCTCATCAACCGGAGCGCGGTATACATTTACCTTATCCCCTTTATCCGAAATA
Organism: Sunxiuqinia sp. sy24; assembly: GCF_052677165.1. Lineage (NCBI taxonomy): Bacteria > Pseudomonadati > Bacteroidota > Bacteroidia > Marinilabiliales > Prolixibacteraceae > Sunxiuqinia > Sunxiuqinia sp. sy24. The sequence continues at coordinate 6,191 of NZ_JBQYLH010000024.1, read as the reverse complement.
GGGGTTACTTCATCCATGATTGGGATTGGTCCGTAAAGCTGGAAAAGATAGAAATGAAAGTAGGCCTTTAAAGCTTTTACTTCTGCGATCCAACGCTCCCGAGTAATTTCATCTAAATCTTTTGGACCACCGTTTTCTACAGGTATATTTTCCAGAAAAACATTACAGTGCCTGATGCCATCCCACAATGCTCGGGGAGCTCCATTGCTTCCGTCCCAAAAATTCATATACGGATTGGAAACAATATTCCCCTGAAAATGCGACCTCATGGGAGCGGGTTGTCCTGCAGACATCGATTCTCCTAGATCATCCGGCGAGTATAAAATATCGCCTCCGCCAGTTAAACCAAGTGTATTTAATGGATTGGCTACCGGAGGAAGATAACTATAGCAGGTAAACAAATACTTTTCACTATTGTAAGCATCGATAAAAGCGTCTTCCAGAACCGGTTTGTCATCTGGTAAAATGTCCAGAAATTTATTACACCCGGTAATCGAGAACAGGAATAATAACGCTAGGATATATTCTATTTTTTTCATTCGTTTATATTTTTTATTTTCAACGGTAACCCATGGAACTCGCACCATATAATCATCCTTCTTTGTGATAATTTTTACCATGCTCGTTTCATTTTATATTGTTACTCTTGATTAAAAATTAAGCTGTAGACCTAAGTTGAATACTCGTTGCAATGGATAACGAAGTCCGTTACCTCGCATTTCAGGATCCCACAATTTGAAATCAGAAAAAGTCAACAAGTTGGTTCCACTCGCGTAGATTCTGGTATTAATGCCTTTAACTTCCGGAAACTTGTAACCAAGCTCTACTGACTTCAGACGTAAATAGCTTGCCGTACGCATCCAGTAGTTGCTGTTTACAAAGTTGTTGTTATTTCCGATGGAAGAAACATTATTCCCTTCCTGATTGACAACTCTGTCGGGCGACAGACGCGGCCAGGCAGCATAAGGATTCCGGTTGGTCTCAGTCCAAACATCTTCAGCAATAAAGTTCAACATGGCCCGGTTCCCTTTTCTTCCTCCTGAATACACCTCTAAAAATGGGGCCATTTCACGGGCATTTAAGAAAAAAGAATAACGGGAAGAACCTTGAAAAAACATGGATATATCGAAGGTTTTATAGCCAAACGAACCACCAAAACCGTACTGAATTTCCGGTGTAGACGGATAGCCCATTGGAACTATGTCAAATTCGTTTATAATACCATCATCGTTAATATCGCGGTATTTAATATCACCGGCCTGATAACCACCTCCGGCACTGCTTACCTGCTGCAAGGGAGAATTTTTAACTTCCTCGTCGTCAATAAACAAACGTTCAGCCACGTAGCCTAAAGTCTGACCGACCTTCTGGCCTACTTTTGATTTCCAGGGAGCAATACCCGAGTAGTCCAACTCATCGTATTTAGTTATCTCTGCAGTACCATAGGTGAAATTCCCCCTGACGATATACCACATCGAGTTGTTAAGACTCCTGTTATAATCCAAAGTCAAGTCAACTCCCTTACCTACAGCTTCCCCATAGTTTGTTCTTACATCGGCTGTTAACCCAACCGTTGAAGGAATATCAGGCCTGAATTGAACAATATTGGTACGGCGCTCGTGATAGTATTCCGCCTGAAAAGTAAGGTCATTATCGAACAAACCTAATTCAATCGCAAAGTTTGTCTTATAAGATATTTCCCAGGTAATATTGCGGTTGGCATATCGCGAGATTGCGATTGTAGGCCGACTAAAGGTGTTATAAGGGTTGCTTCCAAAATATCCGGCCGAATAAGCATTCAGATCCACATTGGAAGTAAAGAAAAACCGATCTTTATTTGACACAATAACGTCATTTCCTACCAACCCATAAGTGGCTCTTAATTTTAATTTAGGAATCATTCTTTTCAATCCAGCCCAGAAATTTTCATCCGAGATTTGCCATCCGGCCCCAATAGAAGGGAAAAACCCCCAGCGGTGATCTTTGTCAAAACGCTCCGACCCATTTAGCCCGAAGTTAAATTCAGCAAAATATTTGTTGGCAAAACTGTATGTAAAACGTCCTGCAAAAGCCAGGTTTCTGGATGGCAATGAAGAGTCCAGGTTTTCAGGGCTTCCGCTCAGGCTCTCCTTAAACGAACCTACTAGTAGTCCGCCAACATCGTGTTTGTCTTCAAATGTCCGGTTGTAAAGCACAGCACCTTCTCCATAAGAACGGGTAGATACCGATTTTCCTCCTGAACTATAATCAATATAATCGGATCCTCCTTCCGGATTAAGGACAGCTAACTCATAGGGGAACGTAGTGTTGGTTGGATCGTATGTTCCCTGAATGTACTGATAGTAAAAAGGCTTGTAGTCTCGTTGGATGTTAAAGCCGGAATAGCGGGTTACGCTCCCAATAAAACGAGCTTTCAATCCTTTTGTCAGCATATTTAAATCCTGGTGCAATTCAAGTTGAGCAAGGAAGGTGCTTTTTCTCACATCTTCGTATCCGCGCATAATATCGGCATATGGATTGATGTAATCCGGTGTACCAATGCCGAATTCATTACCTGAATAGTTCCCAAACAAAATGCGGTCGACATACTGGGTGGCCTCATCAGTAGCATAGAAGGCTGGGTATAGTACAGGGTTGGCCATCAATGTTTTGTTGTATGTGTTTGATCCTCCACTTCCAAATTCTCCAATTGGACCGGTGTAGTCCTCAAAATTTCCATTTACTCTAACCTTCGCTTCCAGTGTCTTCGTTAAATTTAAGTTTACATTGGAACGAACTGAGTACCTCTTCATATCAATATTGGAATTGAATGGATTCACTTTATCCACTTGAAGAATACCGTTGTCTTGTGAGAAACTTCCAGCTAAATAATACCTGGCCGCATTTCCTCCTCCGGAAAGGTTGATATTTGCCCGGCTGTTAATGGCATGGTTCTGTGTCAACATATCTCTCCAATCCACGGCCGGGTAAACATATTTATTCCGGTTAGGGTCTTTTGTAATGTCAATCTTACTCTGAGAGTAGGTGAGTTGATCATGACGCGTTAAGCTGGCAATGTTTGTATACTCCATAAAAGAAACAGGATCAGCAATGTCAACTTCAGTTGTCGGAGTTGATAGTGACGTTTCGTATCGGAAAGATACTTTAACGGCCCCCTTCTCTCCCTCCTTGGTGGTTACCAAAACCACACCATTGGCACCTCTTGCTCCATACAAAGCGGTTGCTGCAGCATCCTTCAGAATAGAGAAACTTGCTAAGTCATCCGGACTTAATTTGGCTAAGTCGTTTGATGTCATTTCAATGTTATCAATTAAGATAAGGGGGGAAGTAATTCCACTACCAAAAGATGTTACACTGCGAACAAAGAATTGCGCATTGTCTTCACCAGGAGCACCTGTGGTTTGATAGGAAACCAATCCAGCCATTTTCCCTGAGAGTGCAGTGGTTAAGTTACTTGACGGAACTTTTAACTCCTTTGTATTGATTGTTGTAATAGAGGAAGTTACGCTCTCTTTCTTTTGTTTTCCAAAGGCAACAACCACGGTTTCTTCCAATAGTTCAGTACTTGCCGAAAGCCTTACATTAATGACCTTAACTTTATCAACTTTAATGGTTTGAGAATCGTATCCGATAAATGAAAATGTTAATTCGTCGCCTTCATTTACTGTCAATTCGTAAATTCCATCACCATTTGTTATTGTTCCGTTTGTTGTTCCGGCAATAACGACATTGACTCCTGGAATGGGAGAGTCATTAAAAGCGTCGGTAATCTGGCCTGTAATTCTTAAGCTTTTGGGTTGTTGTTGACTAAGAGGTTTGTTCCCTTGTTTTAGGGCGATGACACCATTTGTTATTTGATAGGCGATATTACTATCGTTAAATAACAGGGTTAAGATATCATCAATCTCTTTTCTCTTGACATCAATTGAAACATGTTGTTTCATATCAATTAGTTTGCTGTCATAGGCAAATACATACTCCGATTCCTGCTCAATCACCTTTATCACTTCCAGGATGGTCGTGTTTTTAAGATTCAGGGAGAACTCAGTTTCTTGAGCGAATATACTTGATGCACTTACCTGGCCAACCAGCAATAACGCAAACATTGTCATCTTCATCAGAAGGAATAATTTTGACTTCCACAAATTATGACATGTGAAAGCCATCAGTACATAGTTTTTTTTCATAGTTTTGTTAAAGATTAGAATACTCTACTTTTAATCTAGCATTTCACGTTTCGACCCGGAAATGCAAAAAATGAGGGGATGTGTCCAGCATCTCCTTTTTTCATTAAAATCGTTAGTTTTAGTTTCACATAGGCATCTTTTTGAAGTGATTAAAGAAAATTTTAGTTCGATTTGATTATAATGTGCTTTTTAGCTTTTGCATTTGTGTTTTTTACCTGATAGGATATAGAAGTCGTATATTTCAAGATATCAAGTATCTCTTCAATCGTTTTATCTTTAAAGCTTCCATTTATTTTACTGTCAATGTTTTTGGCTTCGGAAAAATCAATAAGAACATCATATTTTCTAATAAGTTTTCGAATGACATCCTCCATTGAGTCGTCGTTAAAAGTCAAGACACCATTTCTCCAACCTCCATAGCTATCAGCGTCCGCTTTTATCAGCTCGAGGAGTTGACCGTTGGTTGCTATTCTGGCTAGCTGGCTGGGACTCATTTTTAACTTATTGCTTGGGGAGTCGTGATTATCAAAACTTATCAATTCAATACTCCCTTCTTTTAGAAAAATTTCAGTTTTTGAGTCTTCCGAATAATTACTCACGTTGAAGATTGTTCCAAGAACTCGGATGTCAATCTTACCCAGATCAACTATAAATGGATGGTCCTTATCCTTTGCAACTTCAAACAAGGCTTCACCATCCAATGTAACTTCCCTTGTATCCAAATTATCAAAACTAAGTGGGTAAGAAATTTGTGAGCCTGCATTCAGAAAGACGAAACTACCATCTGGTAAATCAACTGTCATTGTTTCTCCAAGTGGACAGCTGATCGTATTTATGGCAGTCTGCTGGTTGATTTCATTCCGAAACAAATCGACTCCCCAATACAAGGACGCAAATAAGATTGGAAGAACGAATATTGCAGCAACTTTACGGAGGGTGCGGTATAAGTTGTGCCTGGATTGTGTTTGAGCGGCTATTTTTTGCTGAATTCGGGAATGTGCGGTAGTGAGGTCATACTTATGTTTGCTTTGAGCTGATTCCCATAAGCTTTTAATACGCTCATACTCTTTATTGTTTTCAGGATTCTGTTGTAGCCAGTCGTTAAAGAGCTTTTGCTCTTCCGTATTAGCCTCTTCTGACAGAATCTTAGCCAAAAGTAGATGTCCTATATCTTCAAAATTATCCATACTTAGTCGGTTTATACTCTTATAAAACGACTAAGTATTTAATTTCCGTGACAGGGTGCCTAATAAAGGTGATAAAAAAATGAGAAAAGAATGACCAGATGATGCTTGAGCTCATCACGCAAAAACTTTAAGGCTCTGCGTATTTGGGTGTCGACCGTATTTTCAGAAATATCCAATTGAGTAGCAATTTCTTTATATTTTAATCCATCGAAGCGACTGAGGCAAAAGATTTCTCTGCGTTTCTGTGGTAGTTTCTGTATGGCGAGCTCAATGTGTTGTGTGAGCTCAAAATCTTCAAGTGAGTCATGAAAATGTTCATTGTGATCAGTGGCTTGGGAGAATTGATATTTTTCTTTAACGGCTTGATGTTTTAAAAAATCCAAACAACTGTTGTAAACTGACCGGAAAATATAAGCTTTATTAAATTTTGATGGATCTATATCGGTACGGCTTGTCCATATATTCACAAAAATATCCTGTATTAAATCCTCAGATGCTGCATAGTCTTTAATAAAAGAATATGCATAATTGCACAATCCTTCGTAATTTTTGTAAAATAGTAAATCAAATGCTGACGAGTCACCATTTCTTATCTTAAGGGCTAGGCTTTCAAAATCCATTAAAAATAATTAGTTGGGATAGAAAAGTGAGCAGTTAATTATTGGCTGCAAATTAAATATTTTTATCCATAATGATTAGTATTTTGTATGAATTTTGCAAAGTGACTCGGAGTTAGTCAAGGATCAGTATAAATTTCTGGTGGAGTAAAAATTATTATCATCTTTGCTTTATATTCTTTTTTACCGATCAATGAACT